>JASLFF010000398.1 GCA_030150795.1 Terriglobales bacterium
TCGCCGTTCGCGGTAGAAGCAGTGACGATCGACTTGGCGGGTAGCCAGCCAGTTACTTCCCGGCTTACCTGCGCCTGCTGGTCCGCTGCCATTGATATTTTTACCCACGGCTGACCGTCAGCCTGGCTGCGCTCCACAATCGTGAGCGCGGAGCCGCGGCCCACCTGTGCGATCTTCTGTGCATTCGCTCCGGCTGAACTTGAAAGAGCTTCCTCGCGAATCAGCGTTGCGTGCTCTCCTTCAGCGGCAAACAGCGCAGCCGTCGCCAGTGCAAACAGCAGTAGCAATTCAATTTTTTTCCAGTGTCTCACCATCGTTAACCTTACACGGTTTGCAGAATCATTTCAGAAAAAAGCTGGGGCTCAATATTACCGCCGGTCAGCACCGCCACGGTTTTGCCCGCGGGCAGCTCTTCCCTGTGAAACATCGCGGCTGCGGTGGTTACTGCGCCGCTGGGCTCAGCCAGAACGCGCGCGGAAAACAACAGCCGCCGCATCGCCCGCCTGATCTCGTCTTCCGTCACCGTAATGATTGCATCCACATATTTGCGGATGTGCTGAAAGTTGATCTCGCCAATGCTCTGTGACCGCAGTCCATCAGCCGCGGTGCGCGCCGCGCTCTCGCCGGAAATGGATTGTATCTTTCCTGACCGCAAACTCGCCTGCGCATCGGCGGCAAACTCCGGTTCCACGCCAATCACTTTGGCCTTCGGGTTCGATTCCTTGATCGCCGTGGCAATCCCGCTGATCAAACCGCCACCGCCAATCGGGGCCAGCACCAGCTCGACGTCGGCTATGTCTTCAAAAATCTCCAGCCCAATCGTCCCTTGCCCCGCAATGATCTTTTCATCGTTGTAAGGCGGCACCGGAACCAGCCCACGCTCTTGTTCAAGTTCTTCCGCCTTTTTGATGCGATCTTCACTCGCCGGCCCCACAAGCACAACTTCCGCGCCCATACCGCGCGTTGCGTCCAGCTTCACCTTGGGCGCTGTGTTCGGCATCACGATCGTGGCTTTCACTCCCAACGCTCGAGCCGCAAATGCCACGCCCTGCGCGTGATTTCCGCTGGAATGCGCCACCACGCCGCGCTTGCGCTCTTCGATTGAGAGCAACGAAATCTTGTTGTAAGCTCCGCGCAGCTTGAATGAGCCAACGGGCTGAAGGTTCTCTGGCTTGATAAAAATCTGCCTCTCTTTTATTTGCGGATCATTTATTTGCGGATCATTCGGCAGCTTGCACAGCACCAGCGGCGTGCGCACCGCCACGTTTTGCAGCAGAGCACGGGCGTTTTGAATATCTCTGAGAGTCACCATATATAAGAAGATTCGAATATCCATGGTAAATGAGTCTGCGGGCATTTCGTCCCAGCCCGGCAAAGACAAATCGCAAAAGACGCTAACAATCCGGGAACCGCTGGATGCTTTTCAACGTATTCGCAAGAAGAGGTAGAGGTCTGCCATGCAAAAACTGCTCGGGAATCTGCGTTACGTGTTGCGTCAGTTCCGGCTGTCGCCTGTCTTTACCGTGGCAGCCATGCTCACGCTGGCACTGGGAATCGGCGGGACTACCTCGATTTTCACCTTGATCCATGCGGTTATGCTGCGTTCCCTGCCGGTTGCCGATCCCAGCGCTCTGTATCGCGTGGGTGAAGGTGATGACTGCTGCGTTGAAGGTGGCCCACAGGACCGCTGGGGAATGTTCTCTTACCCGCTGTCTGAACGCGTCAAGATGGAAACGCCGGAATTCGAGCAAGTCACCGCATTTCAGGCAGGCATAGGGCGTTTGAGCGTTCGGCGCGAGCGGGTGGAATCGTCTCCCCGCCCGCTGCGCTCTGAGTACGTGGATGGAAATTATTTTTCCACGCTTGGAATAAGCGCTTTTGGAGGCCGATTGCTCACCCCAGACGACGACAAGCCTGGCTCAGCGCCTGTCGCCGTCCTCAGCCATCACGCATGGCAAACTACTTATGGCGCTGACACCTCCGTGGTGGGCTCAACCTTCGTGATTGAAGGCAATCCTTTTACCGTGATCGGAGTAGCAGCCCCGGGCTTTTTTGGTGAAACGTTGCGCAGCGATCCGCCTGACATTTGGATTCCTCTGCAAAAAGAGCCCATGATCGCCGCCGGTGGTTCTCTGCTGCATCAGTCTATTTCCGCATGGCTGCGCATGATCGGGCGGCTCCATCCCGGAGCGTCCACCGCAGGCATGTCGCCGCGGCTTACCGGCATGCTTCGGCAATGGATGCAGCACGATTCCGGTTATCCCGCCAACTGGATGTCCGAAATAGACCGTGTGCTTCCCAAACAGGTGTTGAATGTTGTGCCAGCAGGCGCTGGCGTGGCCGTGATGAAAGAAGAGTACGGGCGCAGCCTGCAAATCCTGTTGGGCGTTTGCGGGCTGGTGCTGTTGATTGCCTGCGCCAATGTGGCAAACCTGCTACTGGCGCGTGGCGTGGCGCGGCGCGGACAAACCGCCATCCGCATGGCCATTGGCGCATCGCGAAAAGAAATCGTTCTGCAGGCATTGATGGAAAGTGTTCTTCTCGCCATTGGCGGCGCAATCGCCGGCCTTGTCGTCGCGATGTTGGCCGCGCGTCTGCTGCTGGCGCTGGCTTTTCAGAGCGCGCATTTTCTTCCCATCAGTACCGCTCCCTCGCTGCTTGTTCTGGGGTTCGCTTTCGCGGTGGCTCTAATCACGGGAGTCATCTTCGGCGCGGCGCCGGCATGGTTTGCCACCCGCACCAACCCAGCGGATGCGTTGCGTGGATCAGGTCGCGGCAACAGTGACCGGTCTTCCTTCGCGCGCAAAGCGCTGCTGATTGTGCAAGCCACGTTTTCCGTTGTGCTGGTGGCGGGCGCAACCATGCTGGCGCGCAGCCTCAATAAGCTTGAACACCAGGACTTCGGCTATCAGGTGCAGGGACGCGTCATGATTACCATCAATGATCCTCCGGCAAGTTATTCGCGGGACCAGTTGGCGTCGCTCTATCGCCAGATGGAAGAACGCATCGCCCGCCTGCCCGGTGTACAAGGTTCGGGCCTGGCCACGTATAACCCGCTCACTGACAATTGGGGCGAGCTGATTCTGGTTGCCGGCCATCCGCTCCCTAAAATGGACGGGGAATCAGGCGCATCATGGGACCGCGTGAACACTGACTACCTCCAGAACCTTGGTGTTTCCGTTTTGCGTGGCCGGGGCTTTTCCGCCGCCGACAATGAAAGCTCGGAACGGGTGGCGGTGGTGAATGAAGCTTTCGTAAAGCGTTTCTTCAAAAACAATGAAGAACCGCTGAACCAGCATTTCGGCATTGATCTGCCGGAGAACGCTGGAACATTCCGGATCATCGGCATAGTGCGTGACGCAAAGTTTGCCGGCTTCGCCCTGAGCCGGCCCGCGCGCCCCATGTTTTATGTGCCGCTGGACCAGACAGTCAACTATAAGCATGAGCTGCTGGCCAAGATCGAACTGCGCACTCACTTCATCAATGGAATCATGCTGGTGACGAATGCGACCCCTGGCACGATTGAACCGCTACTCACTCGCGCGCTGGCGGAAGTTGATCCTAACCTGACCATTACCAGCGTAAGAACCATGCAGCAGCAGGTGTACCTCACTTTTAGTGAGGAACGTTCCGTAGCCGTCCTAGCGGGGCTGTTCGGAATCGTGGCGCTGCTTTTGGCAGCCGTCGGATTGTACGGCGTCACGGCTTACACGGTCGCACAGCGCACGCAGGAAATTGGTATTCGCATGGCGTTGGGCGCCGACCGGGTCAACGTAGTGCGAATGGTGCTTGCCGGAGCGTCCAGGCGAGTTTTAGCAGGATTGATTCTTGGCGTGCCGCTCGCCATTGGCGCGGGCCGTCTCATCTCTGCCCAGCTTTACGGCGTTTCCAGTTGGGACCCCATGGCCCTTGGCATTGCCGCTTGTGCTCTGGCGATCTCAGCATTTTTTGCTGCGGTGATTCCAGCTCGCCGCGCAGCATCCATTTCGCCGATGAAAGCGTTGAGGACGGAGTAGTCGAGAGCTTTGCACAAGAACCCAAACCTTACCACGGATAACACTGATGACACTGATTTACACGGATCAAAAAAGTTCAATGAGGACCATTCTTAAGTTTGTAAATCCGTGTCATCCCGTGTTCATCAGTGGTGAGATTTGCTTTTTGTGCAGAGCCAATAGCCGGTCATAAGCACAAAGCCAGCGCTTCGTATAACATCGCTCCTTGATGGATGTTTACCTGATTGACGGCACATATGAACTGTTCCGGCACTTCTTTGCCGTGCCTTCTGCAAAAGACGCGCATGGCCAGGAAATCGGCGCGGTGCGTGGCGTCCTGACTTCCGTTTTATCAATGATCGAAAAGGGCACAACCCATCTTGGCGTTGCCACTGACCACGTCGTCGAATCGTTTCGAAACGACTTGTACCCTGGGTACAAAACTAGTGAAGGAGTTCCTGAGGAGTTGCTGTCGCAGTTCCCCATCCTTGAAGAAGCGCTCGAATCCATGGGAATAAAGGTCTGGCCCGAAGTTTATTTTGAGGCCGACGACGCGCTTGCTTCTGCCGCCGCGAAAGCTGCCAACGATGAACGCGTTGGGCAAGTCTTCATCTGCACCCCGGACAAAGACCTCAGCCAGTGTGTCGCCGGCAACAGAGTGGTGCAGCTCGACCGCCGGCGCGATATTCTGCGCGATGAAGCAGGCGTAGTGGAGAAGTTCGGAGTCAGGCCGGAGTCGATTCCCGACTATCTCGCTGTAGTCGGAGACAGCGCAGATGGCTATCCCGGCATAACGGGATGGGGCTTGAAAGCCGCGACTCTTGTCTTATCGCAATATCCCCATCTTGAAGAC
>JASLFF010000637.1 GCA_030150795.1 Terriglobales bacterium
ACGAGCGCGGAGAGAGTAAGAAGGAAGCGTGAGAGCATAGCGAGCAAGCTTAGAGCTTGCGGGCGGTTTCCTGCAAGAGGGAGATTAGCTTCTCGCCATCAGCAACACTCGTTGGCAATCCGCCTTGCGCCATATCGGCTGACCCGCCGCCGCGACCGCCAAGCTGCGCCATGGCTTCTTTCATCAACTGGCTCATATTGGATTTCTGGCCGGGAGTCTGGGCAAACACCAATGTCGGTTGTCCTGCGCCGGAAGCGAGCAATGCGATGACGGCGCTCTTCCCTGCTGTGAGCTTCTGTGCAAGTAGCTTGACGAATATGGCGTCGCGGTCGGGAAATAGTTCCGTGATAACTTGTGGCGAACCACTGCTTTGAGCAAGCATGCGTTCTGCGGAAAACGCTGCCAGTTCCTCAAGCAGCTTGTGCTGGGCCTTGCCGGCTGCTTTGGCCTCCGCCTGCGATTTACGCACCTGCTCCGGCACATCATAGATATGGCTGGAGTAGAGGGCCGCGGCTTCCGTGAGCGTGGTGTAATCGCGCCGCGCAGTATTCACCGCGCGCAAGCCGCA
This sequence comes from Terriglobales bacterium, assembly GCA_030150795.1. The sequence goes on from JASLFF010000637.1 coordinate 569, forward strand.
GACAAATTCCACGCGCACGCCCTGTTTCACTTTTTCAATCTTCCGCAACAGGAGACTGCCAATCTGGCCGGTGGCGCGGACATGTGTGCCGCCACACGCGGTGAGATCAAATTCAGTGATATCGATCAGGCGCAGGTCTCCGGTTTGCTTTGGTGGAAGTTTGCGCAGGCCAAGTTGCCGCGCTTCTTCCAGCGGCACAAAACGAATGCCAACCGGACGATCTTCAGCAATCACTTCATTGGCAAGAAGCTCAGCTTTCTGCGCTTGCGCGGCAGAAAGACCGTTGGTTTCCAGATCGATGGTGCAACTCTCCTCCCCCATGTGGAAGCTAACTGTCGGCATTTTCAAGAGCTGGATGAACGCGGCTGAGAGTACGTGCTGCCCAGAGTGTTGCTGCACGTGGTCAAGCCTACGTGCGGCATTCACGCTGCCATGGACCTGGGTCCCCGCAGGGAGCGGCGCGGCGGCAAAGTGCAAAATGCGTCCGTCTTCTTCGTCGGCTACTTCCGTGATCGCGATCTGCTGGCCATCGGCTTGCAGCACGCCAAGATCATGAACCTGGCCGCCGCTTGTCGGATAAAAAGCTGTACGGTCAAGCACGATGGCGGGCCTGCCATTGCTGTCGAACGCTTCGACCACCCGAGCATCGAAGTCGTAGAGAAAAGAGTCGTGATAGTAAAGGCGATCAGTCATTGGGAAGCAGTCAGCACTCAATCTTCAGCACTTCGGCTTTTAGCTATTAAATCACTTTTTGGGCACTGCTGTATCTTGCCGACTGGCGTTGACAAGCGCTTTCAATTGCATCCGACTTGTTCCAAAACCTACCGCTACAGCAAAACTCCATCACATGGTGCAATTATTGATCTCAGGGACCTTGATCAGCGATGGCGTAATCTGATTCCCGTCCACGGTGAAGACAAGATAATGAAAAAACGAGCCGGGCGTGTTGCTCTTGAGCGGCGCTCCGGCGCCTCCTGAGACCAGATAGGTAGGCGGCTGCGAAGGATCAGTACGAGCGGGCGGTGGAGTGTACTGGTTTTTGGGACCCTGGGGATCGAAATACATGTGCTCATGCCCTGAGATCACGTAGGAAACGTTTTTATATTTAGGATCGGCGAAAAGATCTTCCAGGGCCTTCTTGCTGGCTTCATCCAGCCCGTCTTTCTTCTCGTAGGGCTTTACGGGGTGATGCATGAAGATGATGACGTGCGCCATGTTCTTGTTCGCGTCAAGATCTTCCTTAAGCAGCTTGAGCTGCGTCTTCGTGATAGCTCCAGGGGCCTGGACTTTGGTCTGGCCTTCGGCGGTGGTCACGCTCTTGGTCGCGTTGGAAGGTTCATTCTCGCTATCGAGCGCGATGAAACGCGTGTTGCCATAGCTGAACGCGCCATACGTCCCGGCCATGTACTTTCTGTAGAGGTCCTTCATGGTCTTGGATGGCGTTTCCTTGCTGTCATCCATTTCATGATTGCCGGGCGCGTTGAAGACCGGAACGCCTGCGCGAGCGGCAATGCCCAGAAATTCCTTGTACTGGTCGTGCATGCGCTTGGGGTGCTGCGGGTCTTTTCCGGAGATGGTGTCCCCGGTCCAGAGCACGAAGGCCGCGGGCGGATTCATTCTCTGTACAGCGCAGAAAATGTTTCCAGGAACGGCGGATTGAGGATCGCTGGAGTGCGCCGGACGGTTGTCGCCCGCAAGGACAAAAGTAAACTGGGTTGGATTCGCAGGCTGGGACAGAGCAGGCGTCTGGGGCAGTTGTGAGAGCGCCGGCATCTGGGCGAGTGCTGCTATCGATAAAAACTGCACTGTGAAAAACAGCTTTGCAAACGCAGGGATGCATTGTCGATCCATCATCTTTCCTTTCATGAAGCAACAAGAAATTCCGGCCGCGATTTGCGCGAATACATTGCTTGCCAGCTATTCCGTCCCGATCTTCAATGCTTCAGCGACCACATCAATGTACTTGAGCCCGGAGCCGGTATTGAAGATCACAACCTTGTCCGTTGGCTTCAAGAACCCTTCACGTAGCAATCGCTGATACGCAGGCAGACAAGCGGCCCCTTCAGGAGAGGCGAAC
>JASLFF010000651.1 GCA_030150795.1 Terriglobales bacterium
TCGGGTCATGGCGGACCTGCCTATGGACAGGCGGTGATCTATCGCGCAATTGGAGCGAGCACGGCGGCGAAACAGGGTGCGATCGCGGCACTGGTGCGGAGCGTGGGTGGAGCTGACTATCGCATTCCGCACACCGGCGCGATGATCTATTTAAAGGACGCTCCACAGGTTCCTGCCGCGGCCGTGACCGCGGAAGACGCCGACACTCTGGCGTATCTGGCGAAGCAAGGAAGCGTGCGCATGCGGCTGGTGTTGACACCGCAGAAGTTGGCCGACGTGGATTCATACAACGTCGTCGCCGACCTGAAAGGCAGCGAGCTGCCGGACCAGGTGGTCATCGTTTCCGGCCATCTTGATTCATGGGACCTGGGCACCGGAGCCATCGACGATGGTGCGGGAGTGGTGGTGGCCATGCAGACAGCGCAACTGATCAAGCAACTGGGTCTACATCCACGGCGCACGATCCGCGTGATTGCCTGGATGAATGAAGAATTTGGCAACTCCGGCGGGCGAGCGTACGCTGCCGATCACAAAGCGGACGTTGGGAAACATTTTGCCGCGATTGAAAGCGACCTGGGCGCGGGACATCCTGTGGGCGTAAGCATGGTGGCCCCGGAAGGAAACGTGCAGACGCTGCAGCCCACGGCACAGGTCCTGCAATCGAGCGGTGCCGGAATCCTTCGCGCAGCCGAAGATACTGAGACTGATATAGGGCCGTTGCTTGCTCTAGGTATCCCTTGCTTTGGTCCGATTCAAGACGACCGCTTCTACTTTAATTATCACCATACAGCCGCGGACACGCTGGATAAAGTTGTCCCGCGCGAGTTGCAGGAAAACGCAGCGGTAATGGCGGTGCTGGCGTATTCGCTCGCGAATCTGTCAAAGGACCTGGAACGGCCTGCGCCGAAGCCGGCGCGGGAGTTTTGAGATCTCGCGTCAGGCAAGCGATCTTGCTAAGTATTCGATTGCATCGTATATTTTGACAATGTGGATACCGCGCAGCATTGAGCCCCGATTGCGCCGTTCTGCGCGCACGCGTCCAGTACTGGTGCTCACCGGGGCGCGCCAAACGGGCAAGACCTCAACGCTGCGGCGGTTGTTTCCTGACTATGGTTTTGTGTCCCTTGACCTGCCCACGGAAGCCGAACAGGCCGAAAAAGAGCCCAGCGGTTTTCTCAAGCGGCATCCGGCCCCGGTCATCATAGATGAGGTGCAGTACGCTCCGGCCTTGTTTCGATATATCAAGGTAGCGGTGGACGCGGGCCGTAACCGCAATGGGCAGTTCCTGCTTACCGGTTCACAGAAATTCACTTTGATGAAGAGCGTTTCTGAATCCCTGGCCGGTCGAGCCGACATCCTGGAACTGGAGACACTTTCACTCGTCGAGATGCAGGCCGCATTGCCACAGACTACTGTGGAAGAGGCGATACTGCGCGGCGGTTTTCCCGAGTTGCACGCCAATCCGGAGATCGACCTGGCCACTTTTTACAATTCCTACCTGGCAACGTATCTGGAGCGCGATGTCCGGTCGCTGGCGAATGTGGGAAGCTTGCGGGATTTTGAGCGCTTCTTACGCGCGTGTGCTTTGCGTTCCGCAAACTTGCTGAATAAGGCCGATCTCGCACGGGATGTCGGCATCGCTCCTTCCACTGCGAACCATTGGCTCTCCGTGCTGGAAGCCTCAGGCCAGGTCGCGCTGCTGGAGCCGTGGTTCTCCAACCGGACCAAATCCATTGTGAAGAGCCCGAAGCTCTATCTGGCGGACACAGGCATGTTGTGTGCGCTGCTGAACATCCGCTCTGAGGAGACGCTGCGCCAGTCGCCAGTTGCCGGGGCGATATGGGAAACGTTTGTTTTCGCCCAGCTGCGCGCCCGCGAACGCAATGCCGGACGCGCCGGCAGCTTGTTCTTCTGGCGCGACCGCTCACGTGAAGTAGACTTCATTGTGGATGTTGGAGGACGGCTGGAGCTCTTTGAGGCCAAATGGAGTGAAGTGCCCACGAACAGCGACACAGTGAATCTGGAGTTCGTCCGCAACGTCATAGGCAAGTCACGATTCGCGGCCGGCGCAATCGTCTGCCGCGCAGCGCACAGCTTCCCCCTTGCTCACGGGTTCCGGGCTTTGGCCGCAAATGAATTGAAGTAGGACAGGCAATCGGCGAAGACGCCGATTTGCATCCAGCTGTGCGAAACAGCTACGCTAATCAGTTTTGTGACCCATCCCGGAGGAGCAATGTTTTCAAATCGAATTCTTAAGTCTGCAGTCGTGATCGTGCTGGCTGCTAGTTCCGCGTTAGCCCAGAATGCGGCGAAAACAGCGTCGACAAAAACGTCGGGCAAGACAGCTACGCACGCCAAAGGCCCGGCGACGGTCGCTGAGGCGCAGGCATTCATGAAGAAAGCGGAGGACCAGCTTGAGGACCTCAACGTCCGCGCAAGCAGGGCGGGCTGGGTGCAGGAGAATTTTATTACCGACGATACGGAGACAATGTCCGCGCAGGCGAATGAGAAGCTGACGGCGGTGGTCACCCAGCTGGCGCTGGATGCAAGGCGGTTTGAAGGGCTGAAGCTGCCTCCGGAGTTGGCGAGGAAATTTCTGTTGTTGTAACTGTCGCTTGTGGCACCAGCACCTAATAATGATGCCGAGCGCAAAGAGCTGACGGAGCTGACCAGCAAACTGGACGGCATGTATGGCAAAGGCAAATACTGCAAGCAGGTGGATGGCAAAGAAAAATGTTTTTCATTGAACGACCTGAGCCGCATTTTGGCGAGCAGCACGAATCCGGACGAGCTGCTGGATGCATGGGTGGGCTGGCACAAAATTTCTGTCCCGATGAAAGATAAGTATGCGCGATTTGTGCAGCTATCAAATAAAGGCGCGACTGAGCTGGGCTTTAAAGATACGGGCGCGATGTGGCGGAGTAACTATGACATGACACCCGACGAGTTCAGCGCTGAGGTCGAGCGGCTGTGGCGGCAGGTAGAGCCGTTTTATATTTCGCTGCATACGTACGTCCGCAAGCAGCTGATCAAGAAATATGGCAACGCGGCGGAGCGGCCGGACGGCATGATTCCCGCGCAGTTGCTGGGCAATATGTGGGCGCAGGAGTGGGGGAATGTTTATCCGCTAGTGGCGCCGGCCGATGGCGGACAGGGTTATGACCTGACCAAACAGCTTGAGAAACAGGGCCTGGGCTCAGGACCGGCAACGCTGGACAACGCAAAAAAGATGGTGAAGTATGGCGAGAACTTTTTTACGTCACTGGGATTTGCGCCGCTGCCGCAGACCTTCTGGGAGCGCTCACTGTTCGTGAAGCCGCAGGACCGCGACGTGGTGTGCCACGCCAGCGCATGGGACATCGACCAGAAAGACGATTTGCGGCTGAAGTTGTGTATTGAGGTGAAGGACGAAGACTTTGTCACGATCCATCATGAGCTGGGGCACAATTTTTATCAGCGCGCCTATAAAGACCAGCCGCCGCTGTTTGAAGACAGCGCGAATGATGGCTTTCATGAAGCGGTGGGAGATACGATTGCGCTTTCAGTCACGCCGGAATACCTGAAAGAAGTTGGGCTGCTGGATACTGTGCCGCCGGAGAGCGCCGACATCGGCTACCTGCTGAAGCTGGCAATGGACAAGATTGCGTTTCTGCCGTTTGGGCTGCTCATCGATAAATGGCGCTGGGAAGTTTTTTCCGGGCTGGTCACGCCGGCGCAATACAACAAAGCGTGG
>JASLFF010000673.1 GCA_030150795.1 Terriglobales bacterium
CCGATATCTCATAGCTTAAGCTCTTAAGACTTAATTGTATGCCTAGCCGTAAGAATCCGGTGCCACCGACCCGAGCGGAACTCCGTATCTTGAACGCATTATGGGAGTTAAAGTCGGGTACGATTGATGAAATCATTCATCACCGCAGTTTTTCCTCCACGCCGAATTACAAAACCACGCAGACTATCCTTCGCATCATGGAGGAAAAGGGGCTGGCGCGCCACACAACTGGCGGTCGCGTATTTGTGTTTGAGCCGGCTGTCTCGCGGGAGTGGGTGGAGAAAATGTGCGTGCGAACCATATTGGAGCAGAATTTCGGCGGCTCTCCGGCAAAGCTGCTGGTGAATTTGCTGGAATCGGGCCCTGTGGCGGATAAGGAACTTGACGAATTAGAAGCCCTGATTCGCAATTACCGCATCCAAAAAGGAGAGATTCAGCACTAAATTCGACTTGGCTTGCTTTAGGTCAAGGGCTTTCATCATGAGCGCAGAGGTCTGCCTACATTTCGCCGCTACCGTACTGAGTTACTTTCTGAAAGTTACTGCAGCCTTTTTTGCCTGCTGGATATTGACTCGGCTGCTCGGTAAACCTCGTCAGCGCTTTATTGTCTGGATGGTTTTCTTGACGGGCTCGGCGGCTTACTGGCTGGAATTAGTTATCGCAGAAATCCGCGCTCCAGGGATTGAAATCGCCGCAGTCGCCAATGTTCCCAGCTCTGCGTCGGCCGTGCCACATTCTTTTCTGGTTCCTCTGGCATGGAGCCACAACCTTCTGATTGGGATTGAAGGACTGGGCGCGATCTATATTTTAGTTTCTCTTACTCTAATCGGGATCACGACGTGGAAGCACTTTCGTATGCGCGTACTTCTCAGGCACGCGACCGAGCCTTCAACATCAATGTGTGGGCTTTTTGTCGATATCTGTCGCGACATGCCTCTCTCGCAATCGCGAATTTCCCGTACACGACTCATGATCTTGCCCGGACTGAAATCGCCCGCCACGGCCGGGTGGTGGCGCCCGCGAATTCTGCTGCCTGACATTTGTGAAGAGCTTGGACCGACGCCGCAGGTTGCCGATGTGCTTTGCCATGAGCTTATCCATATTGCGCGCCGCGATTATCTCTGGGCAGGATTGAGCGATCTGATCTGCTGTATCCTTTTTTTTCATCCTGCTGTCTGGAAAGCTCGCAAAGCAATGGCCCTTCAGGGCGAGCTGGCGTGCGATTTAGCTGTCTTGGAAACACGCCCCGGTGATCGCGCTGATTACGCTGACAGTCTGACGTATTTTGTCCGCCTTCGTATGTTGCAAGACGGCTTTTCAGTGGGCGTGGATTTTGCCGCGTCCACGTCTCTGGGGTTGCGCGTGCGCACTATTCTTGCGACACCAAAGCCTGTGACCTGGTGGAAAGCATGTTCGCGGGCGGCAGTAGGGCTGTCTTTGATCGTGGCTTTTGGCGTCCTCGCTCCAGTCATTTCTGTATTCGCGGGCTTCGCTGAGCCACTTGTTCAGCGCATATCGAATCAGTCTCCGGTGCAAGCTGTGGCAGGGCACTCCCGCAGTTCTCAGCGCTCCCCACGGCGGGCGATGCCTTCGAACATTCCCAAGGACTCTTTGACCACGTTGCGCACGCGTCCTTACGTTCCAGAAAGTCCCGCTTATACGATGACCACCAACTCAAATTCCGCAGCAGTATCGGCGGGATCTTCCGCAGCAGAGCAGGAATCCTCACCTTGGCGGGAAAACCGGCCCGCTATCCAACATCCTTCTGTTTCCAGCGTCATACGTAGCACTCTGGGCGAGATTGCTGCCAGGGGAACGCGCGGCGGTCGAGACCACGACCGGGATGACCACTAAAAGGGACTAAATTTCTGATTTTCTCTCGATAATTTGATGTCTTACGAGCTAAAGAGTATATTCAAAACAATTCTTAATGTCTTAAGACATCAGAGTCATCTACGATTAGAAGATGACTCTTGGCGGTGATGAATGACGCAAAGCACGCTGGCTGCGGTATCAGGCAGCACATCGGCAGACGCAGCCTATTCCGAGCATGTTAACCCTCAATGGGTGCGGCTGCTGACCCTGCTGGAAATGAACGTGAGCTACACACGTTGTATTGGAGCAGAGCTGTTCACAGCCGAAGGCGGCCGAATTCTGGACTTTCTCTCCGGTTATTGCGTCCACAATCTGGGCCACAATCATCCCAGCGTTATTGCTGCCCTGCATGAAGAACTTGATCGTAGCGGCCCGGCGATGCTGCAAAGCCATGTTCCCGAACTGGCGGGGGAATTGGCAGCGGAACTGTGCAGGCTGGCGGGCGGACGGCTGAAGAAAGTATATTTCTGCAGCTCCGGCAGTGAAGGCGTGGAGACGGTAATCAAGTTTGCTCGGCTCTATACCAAGCGAGCCGGCCTACTCTATTGCACTGGCGCATTTCATGGCCTTACCTGCGGTGCGCTTTCCTTAATGGCGGATTCAACCTGGGCGCAGGGCTTTGCGCCTCTCCTGCCGTGCGCCGAGAGCGTGCCCTTCGCTAACCTAGCCGAGTTGGAAACCAAGATTGCCACCAAGAAGTTTGCCGCCTTTGTGGTCGAGCCAGTCCAATCTGAAGCCGGAGTGCGCGTGCCTCCAGACGATTATCTTCGCGCCGCGCAGGCACTATGCCAAAAATACGGCACGCTATTTGTGCTCGACGAAGTCCAAACCGGTCTCCATCGCACCGGACCTTTTTTGGCCGCGCATCGTTGGGGGCTGGATCCTGACATGGTGGTTCTGGCCAAAGCGCTGAGCGGGGGATTGGTTCCCAGCGGCGCAGTGCTGATGTCAAACGAAATTTACGAATCGGTTTATAGCTCACTGGGCCGGTCCATCATTCATACATCGACGTACAGCGAGAACGGCTTGGCCATGCGCGCCGGGCTAGCGACTTTGCAGGCCCTGCAAGAGGAAGAACTTGGAAAGCGCAGTGAAGCTATGTGCCACCTTTTGAGCCAGTCATTAGCAGCTGCTATTTCGGGTTATGAGATGGTGGCTGAAGTGCGCGGTCTGGGCCTGCTCAACGGCATTGAGTTCCAGCGTCCGGAGAGCTGGCAGCTTCGCGTCCCGTTTGAGGCGTTCCGCAAGATCCATGAAGGCATGTTCGGACAGATCATTGTGGGCAAGCTTTCCGTGAACATAACTTCCTCACGCAAATATGCGGCAACAATTTCATGGTCCTGAAGGCAGCTCCTCCATTGATGGTGAGTGAAGAACAAATCGAGGTGTTCGTGGGCGCAGTAAAGACGGTGGTGGAAGAAGTTCATTCCTCGTCTTCATTCTGGATGGACGCGCTGCATCTGGCCCGGCAGGCCGTGAAAATCTGAAAGCTTTATCGCGGCTAAACGACAACCCAGAAAGACAACTAGGTGATTATGCGAATTATTGGAGCGGGAAGTGCATTTCCCGGAAACACTTACGAGCAGCAGGAAATTACCTCTGCGTTGAAAGAAGCCTGGCAATCACAGCTTGATAATCCTGAGGTCCTGGATCGTATTCACTCACGCTGCGGTGTGGAACGGCGACACCTCGTCCTGCCGCTGGAAGCTTATGACCGCGTAACCACCTGGGGACAGGCCAATGATCTATGGATCGATGCGGCGCAAACATTGGGTCGCGACGCCATTTGCCGCGCCATTACTCCGCTGGGGATATTGCCTTGTGATATTGACGCTCTATTCTTTGTTTCGGTCACCGGCGTGGCCAGCCCATCGATTGACGCGCGGTTGGTGAATCGCATGGGACTTTCACCCAACATCAAACGCATACCGATGTTTGGACTTGGCTGCGTGGCTGGAGCCGCGGGTCTGGCCCGAGCGGCTGATTACGTCCGCGCTTTTCCCGGGCAG
>JASLFF010000707.1 GCA_030150795.1 Terriglobales bacterium
CCTGAACAGCGCAGACTTGGCTCAAGTTGCGGCCAATGATCCCTTTTCTGTCAGCACATACGGACCAAACGAGATCGGAAGCGCCCCTCCGTCGCCATCGACCCCGGACAACCGTTTCACGCTAACCACGTGCAACAGCAGCAACAGCTTTTCTTATCTGCAGGCCGCTCCTTCGACCACAGCCAATATCTTCACCTGCACCCTTACCTACACTAATCTGTCAACTCTGGCACAAGAAATTTCTGCAAGCTACTCGCAGACTTTTTCCGCTGACGACTCATTCTCCGGGGGGTTCTTGAGTGACTTCAGTATCGAATTGAAGACCTCAAATACGCTTACGTGGACCACGGACGCGCAGAGCTCACTTACCACCTCCACAAGCTCAACCGGGAGCCTCTCCGTCCAGGGGCCGCCTTGCAATAATGTAATGCAGGGCGTGGGGCCCTGTGTTCCCGTCTATGACGCCAATGGCAATGAGCCAACGCAATTCATGGTGTATCAAGACAATATGTTCGGTACATTTATGTTCGCGCCAGTTCATTTTTACTAAGGCAATTAGGCACAAACACGCTGCCAGTTGCATGGCTGGCAGCGTGAACAATTCATTGTCCTGGCACTTTTCCTCGGAGACGCTTCTCAGGAAGACCATGCGCAGCCCGCCAACAGCCGGGCACCCTCGCCCTCAGCGTAGAAGTGGCCGATCGTCGAACGAGTCAACCAGAGTCCGTTACAAACTCGCCGGAGGCCGCAGCAGCACGATTGACTGCGGTTCGTCTCGCTCCTCTTTCTCCACGATCACCAGGATTGCGATTCGATCAATCCAGGCTTCGCGCACCAGCTCTTCGATGTCCTTCTCTCGGCTGCGGAAGCTGCGTTTTCCGTCTTCAGTATCCAGCCAGAAGCCTTCGAAGTCGCCGAAGCGGTCAAAGATCAGTCCGGAGACCTTGCCTTCATAGCCGATACGTTTTTCTTCATGACGCTCATGTTCGCCGAAACCATGCTCGCCGTGCCCATGTTCGCCCGGCTCATGTCCGTGACCCGGATCGTGGCCAGGATGTCCAGCACCGTGGCCGGTTTCTCCGCCAAGACCTTTGATTCGACCGCCCAACTGCGACAGGTAGCGGCGAAGCACAGGATACCAGCGGTTTTCCAGCGGAATGGTAGCGATCACGCGCTGTAGAGTTTTCAGGGTGCGCTCATCGCCGGGAAGAATCTCTTTCGCCGTCTTGACCAGCACGGAGAATTGGAATGCTCCCAGAATATGGCGCGACGGACTGGGTTTGCGGCCCGGAGCAACCGCGGCTCGATTGGTTTTTTGTCTCACTTCCGGCGCCGCAACGGTGATGTTTGGAGGCGGCGCGAGTTTGGGAGCAGGCGTATCTTTCACCTGCCTTACCACCACGCGGAAGTTTTGTCCTTTGCGCACGTTGGCAGGCAGATCAAGCGTGATCAGGCCGGCAAGGTCCAGGCTTCCGCCCGAGGGAATTGGCACGTAGGTTACGCCCGCGGTCTTGCAGCCGATCGTGTGATCGTCCACGCGTTCCAGCGTCTGCAGGTTAAAGTTGCGGCCTGCCAGGTCAAGGATTTCAGAAGCACGGACGCCCGGCAGATAAATGGTGGCCGTGGTTCCCACCGGCGTGTTGCCCCAGGCGATCATCATCTCGTCTGGGCCTTGCTTGGGCGCAGGGTTGGCCGTGGTGGGATGAATAGCGAATGTATGCTGCACACGATGAGTTTCCGCGCTGCCGGGATTGTCAGAGTTGTCAATGGCCAGGTTGCGTTGCGAAAGCATGTCACTGGAGGCGGTGGAAATGCCTTGCGGAGTAATGGCCTCAAGATCAAAGTTGATTTCCGTAACCATACACTGGTGCGTGCCGCGAATCAGGTTGGCAATGGTCTGCAATGTTCCCGTGAAAGGGCCACCATCGGGCGGCGAAGGTTGGATAGGAAAGCGAGCGTCAGTAGGCTGGTTCTGGTTAATGTCCAGCCAGACGCCGTAATACATGTAAGCTTCATGTCCGCCGCCTGCGGGCGCGATTGTCTGCTTGTTGTTGTCGTCCTTCTGTTGGTTCAGGTTCACGTTGGCGGGCTTGCGCGCTTCAGCAAAGAAAGGAATCGTAACCAGCTCTCCGCCCTGTATGCCGAGCAATGGAATTCTGGTTCCGGGTTGGCCGCCCACGCGGTACGTAGTGCTGGAATTGTATTCAGTGCCGGTTGCCGCTGTTTGGAAAAGCCGGAAGAAGCAACGCACATCGACGGCAGAGGTGGTGTTGGCGCGATAGCGAACGCGGCAAAGAGCGAAGTTGAACACCGGCTGTCCGCCGAGCGTTGGCTCCCATTCCAGCTGGGAAGCAGGCGAAGTTTCGTCGGCTGAGAGCGCTTCAAATGCCGCGAAGGCCGCAGCGGAAGTCAATCCGGTGCGCAGATGCTTGAGCACTCCCTGGATGAACGCAATAGGATCGCTGCCCAGGGCCGGAGCTCCTACTACGGTGCCTCCGGGCTGAACTTTGAACACGCGCGTGTCATTGCTGAGCCATGAGATTGGGCCGTGGTCCATGTAAGGCGCGTCAACCTGCGTGAGGTCGATCGTAGCTGTTGAAGAAACGCCGTGTGTGCTGGCATTGAGTTGGAATGGATTTACATCCAGCACAAAATCATTCGTCCCGGTAAAAGAAATGTTGTAGCCAAAGGTAATGCGCTGTGGCTGATTCAACGCGCCATTATTTTCCAGGAGCATGTCGTGAACTTGTTGACTCATCTGCGAAGGCACTGGGCTGAACGAAACATTCGGCGCCCACGCCTGCAACTGCATGGGGCTGGGATTGGCCGTGGTGATGCCCAAATCAGACGGGGCAAATCCTTCCACCACCACGTAGAATGCATCGACGATTTGCTCATTGGCTGTGACCAGCGCAGCCGCTTCTTCCTTGCCGATTTCATTGCGGTCCGTGATGATGAAGCAATCTTTGCAGATCGGAGTGCGTTCAACTTCAACCGGCAGCCCGTCGCCCTGATCAACAATAAAGCCGAGCCTGAACCAGTTATCCACCATCTGCTGCGGATTGCCGCCCGTGACCAGGCTTCGCGTCCAGTCCTGCGCGCCTCCGCCGCCTACGGGATAAACGCCATCAGGCCGCGCCGCCGGCCACCAGTCGGGGCTATCAGCGGCATTGCCGCCGGTGCACGCGGTAAAGTCAGCTTGCCATGGTCGCGCCATTCCTTTGGTTACATCGCCGGGCTTCATGCCGGTTTGATCAAAACGGAAAGGCTCAATGTATTTGATCGATCCATCTCTTACGGTCAATGTGGCTTCAATGCCCGGATAGAAAGGAGCGCCAACGCAGTTTTCCAGGACGGCTTGCGTCAAACCGTCGGGGGTGAGGACGGTTGGCGCAACCGGCGGCCAGTCATTGGTGAACGTACCCTGGCTCCAGCTCTGCATTTGTGTGTATTGAAATTTTCGCAATGTCGGCGCAACATCTGTTTCATTCAAGATCGGAAGCAAGCCGCCGGCGTTCAGAAGCGGCATGTTGCCGCCTGCGGGAGGAGGATTGGGATTCGCCAACTGGCCAAAGATGGCTGACCGCGCTGCATCTTGTCCGGCACCGGGCGGAATCACCGTTGAAAGCGATCCGTGATCTCCTGGGCCGAACGTTAGTGCTGATACCCGGAGCATGCCAATCGCGCGCGTAAGGATTGGCCAGATGTCTTTTACAAACGATGGCTGTCCTGGTTGCGGCAGCAATCCTTGATCGATCGCTACCTCGCGCATCGTGTCATACAGCGTAATGATTGAGTACGTGCTGGGGGCGTAGCGTGGTGGCGGACAAATCACCCATGCGCCCATTGCATTGAAAAGCTGGCCGCCCACGGTGATGGTGGCATTCACTGGGCCATCGGAGATGTCGTCGTACCAGCCGCTGGTTTCAAGCCAATAGCTGATTGGGTTTGTGGCGCTGCCCACGGGAGTGTCGCTGGTGCCAAAGCCGCCGGCCACAATCAGTCTTCCTTGCGCATCGGTAACAGCCGAGCCAAGTGGGACCTCCACGGTTTTGCCGGAATAGGTATAAGTACCGTTGGCAAAAGTGGCGCTGTCATTTGGGCCGGTGAGCGTGCGCGGTCCGGGATCAATCACTCCTCCAGCTTCGCCGCGAAACTGTGGCTTGGCATTGGCCAGGTGGACTGTCCACTGAACATCTCCATCAGCCGCGGTCAGTTCGCGGTCGGTGTTGTCGTCAAAGTAGCCCCAAAGCCTGAAGCGTTGCGCTTGCCGTCTCACGCGGCACTGATTGTCTTTGTACTTGCCGTCAGCCGGGATTGGCGGAGGCGCAGGAAAAGGCAGCTCCGGCCCGATATACCACTCCTGGCTGTTGCCGATACGCGCAATGCCGATTGGAGGAAAGATTTTTACGGTCTTCAGATTTGCCATAACTCGCTCCTAGCTTTGGAACACGACAGATTGAGCGCGCCTCTCCCAGAATGGAAACGCCGCCCAGCGTTGTTCATACGAATAATGTTTAGTAAGCCCCGCAAGATACTGCGCGAACTGTTTGCGGCAATGCTGCCGATAGTCGTTGAGAAGGGAACCGTCTGCCGTCTTCAGATAGTCGGCAATTGCGTCGGCGGCAATAATGCCGTTCGTCATGGCGCGCAACACGCCTGATCCGCACAGTGGATCGTGCGCGGCGCAGGCATCTCCAACGGCAAGCCAGCCTTGTCCGTTTTCAAAGTCCGTAAACGCGCTGTTGGCTGGTACGGTTTTCATGGAGCGCGCCAGCTCTCGCGGCGCAAGATCGGCATCAGTGAAGAAGGCCAGAACATGGCCTTGCGGCACCGGCGCTGCGTACCACCAGCCCTGCGGCATGGATTCAATCACCATCGCGTGGTCAAACTCTGGATTCTGGTTGCGTGGGACCAGCGCTGCAAAAGCCAGCAGCCGGTCGTAAAGGCGCGGACGCGATCCCAGTCTTCTGGCGATGGCGCAAGCTCTGCCGGTAGCGTCAACCAGATATCGAGCTGAAATTTCACGGCCTTGGTCAAACTCTAAATGCCACTCTTCGCCTCGCCGCCGCACTGAATTCAAACTTGCATAGTTAATGATGGGGATGTCTCGCGCTTGAAGCGCTTTGCGCAGATCGCCATCAAACCGGTCGCGATCAACGTGCCACAAGTTGCCGAACTGATTGTTGACGCTGTCCGTGGTCAACGATGGCCCACCCCACGCTGTGCACTGCTCGTAGCCGGCAACATGGCCAGCAGCGCAGAAATCTTCCCAGAGTCCAAGCGTCCTCAATGGCTCGCGAATAACTCCGGTAAATGATTCGCCGCCCCAGCGCTTTTTTGTGGAAGGCCGATCCAAAACGATGGGAGAAGCGTCTTGATCGGCAAGCCTGAGTGCTGTGGCAGCTCCGGCGGGTCCCGCACCAAAGATGCAAATTTCGGCCCTTTGCTTCATCGAACTGTCTCCGAGCCGTTCGCGCCAATCCTTCGCAATAGTCCTGGCGGAACTCTGCGAGCACTTTTAAGTCTCAAAGGTCGAAACAAAAAATTGCGCTGCTGAGGCTTTCTTTGAGTTGTGAAGCTGGGTCGGTAATCGTTTCAAATTTCTCCGTAAATGTTTCTTCTTTTTTCGGCGCCCAAAAAATTTGACAACACTCTGCAAACTTTATTCCCGACTTGTTGAAAAATATTTCCACTCTCGGCGCGGAATAAACGCCCCCTATTTCCGTTTTGCACGGTGTAAGAACGCTGCGCTTCACCAAATGCGTTCTAAGCAAGGCCGCAAGATGCCTCCATACATTGCAAATTGAAAAAAGGAGAAAACTCTTATGAAAACCGCACTTGTTCGCATACTTACCATCGCAACGCTGGCAACATCGCTTTCGGCCTTTGCCGCCGACGATGAACCCAAAACCGCCAACGCAGCCAACGTTTCCGCAACCAACCAGCAGGAAGGATGCGCCGCCGCATCGCACAAAGAAAAGAAACAGAAGAAAGCCAAGAACCAGAGCGACGACCAGCGCACCGAACAGGAAAAAGAATTCGACCGCGTGCTGATGGGATATGTCGGAGGGTGAGCAGTGACGCCCCAAAGCACCAGGCGTCGGCAGCAGTGATAGAGAATCTGCTTCATTGCTGCCGGCGTCTGCTGCAAAAAAACGTTGCTGCGGGACGCAATGAATCGTGAGAAATGATTAATCTCCAAATATTCTTATTTCTCCTCCGCTTCCTCTGTTCCTCTGCGCTGCTAACAATCAGATTCGTGCCATGCCGCGAAGAATTTTTCCTTTAGTCATGCATTCTTTTATTTCTTCAGCTCCCCGCGCCCGAAGTTTCTCTGTGTTCTCTGTGTTGAGGTTTTGACTTTGACTGTTGGCCGTTGCTTTTGAGTTTTCTCCGTGTCTCCGTGGTAGATGTTCTTTTGGTTGCGGCTCTGCCGCGCTGCGTTTCAAAGGTTTTGATTTCCCACGCCAGCGGTATAATCCTCTCGCCAGCCAATCTCAATCAGAGGTATGTTGACGATGAGAACTCTCTCTTCCGGACTTTTCGTCCTTCTGCTCTGCCTTTCCTCCACTTTGTTGGCCCAGACTTTCCGCGGTGGCATTCAGGGATCAGTCACGGATGCAAGCGGCGCGGCCGTGAGCGGCGCGGACGTGACAGTAAAAAGCGCGGACACCGGTCTTACGCGCACTGTTGCCACCAATGATCAGGGCGACTATATCGTGAGCGAGTTGCCACTGGGCGCTTACAGCGTCAGCGTTAGCAAGAGCGGATTTGGCGCCAAGGTCACGAACGGCGTCACTGTCGCTGTTTCCGTGAATACACGGGCAGACGTTCAACTGGTCCCCGGTGAAGTAAAGCAGGAAGTGGTGGTCACGGCGGAAGCGCCCATTATCGATACAACCGGCAACACCATGGGCGGCACCATTCAGGCGAACCAGCTTGCCAATCTCCCGATCAACGGCGGCGATTTTGCCAAGCTGCTTACGCTTGTTCCCGGCTCGGCCTCTGATCCCAATGGCGATAGCGACTCGCCCGGATCGTTCGGCACCTTCAGCATCAACGGCAATCGCGGACGCTCCAACAATTACCTGCTCGACGGCAC
>JASLFF010000717.1 GCA_030150795.1 Terriglobales bacterium
GTTTGCGCGATTGCCCACTTGGTAATCCGATCCAGCAGCAGCACGGCAAGTGCGATCAGCAGAGGGCGCTTAAACATGAAGTAATCTTACTGGGTTGCCACTTTCTCTTCCTGTGCGGCCTTCTCCTCCTGGGGCGTGAGGAAGATTTCACTCAACAGCAGGAGCGCGCCCACGACAATGGCGCTATCGGCAATATTGAATGCCGGCCAATGATGCGAGCCAAGATAAAAATCGATAAAGTCGATCACGCGTCCGCTGGTCACGCGGTCCCACAAATTCCCCAACGCACCGCCAAAGACCAGAGAGAGAGCGATGGCGGTAGTGTTAAGGGCATTACCATTCTTCCAGAGCAGGGCAGAGACTACGGCCAGAGCTGCCAGGGAAAACAGGATGAGCATCGCTACACGCCATTCAGAAGGAGACTCGGCGAACAGGCCAAAGGCCGCGCCCTGGTTCTGGACATGCGTCAGGCGGAACACGCCGGGGACAATATCAATGCTGTCATGCAGGGTAATTTTCTGCGCGACCAGCCACTTCGTCATCCTGTCACACAGGACGATGAGGGCGGCAATCATGATGTGGTATTTCCGCATTGTTTCCATTAGACGCCTAATTTCGCACGTTGGTTCAGGCCATCCCGTCAACTTACCAATTCTTGTTCAATCTCCGCCAGGGCCGCGCTGCAACGCTCGCATACCGTAGGGTAACGCTCATTTTCTCCGACGTGATTGGAATAATTCCAGCAGCGATCACACTTATTCCCCGGCGCTTTTTCTATTAATACGTGTAAAGGTGTGTTCCCGTTCCCGCCGGAGCTGGGTTTTATCTCCACCCCGGAGACGATCAGCAGAAAGCGCAGATCATTGCGATAGCGTTGCAGCAGCGGTACAAGCTCGCTCGGGCCAGAAATGGCGACTACGGCTTCCAAAGCGCTTCCGATGGCCTTTTCCTGGCGAGCGACTTCCAGAGCTTTCAGAGCAATGTCCCGCACTTTCATCAAGGTCTCAAAGTCTTTCCAGATGGTCTCTCCGCTCAAAGGATCGCTGACAGATCCGGTGATGTCTTCCGCCTTGGGGAAGTGCGCCAGATGCACGCTTTCCTGTCGTCCGGCGACTGTGGGTAGGAATGACCAGATTTCGTCAGCGGTAAAACTCATGACGGGAGCCACCAGCCGCACCAGCGCTTCCGCAATGCGCCACGTGGCAGTCTGGGCTGAACGTCTGCCATGCGACTTGGGAGCCGAGGTGTACAGGCGGTCCTTCACCACATCGATAAAGCCAGTGCTCAGGTCTACCGCAAACTCATTCACCAAATGATAGATGCGATGAAACTCAAAGCGATCGTAATATCCGCGCACCCGATCAGCCAACTCGGCTGTGCGCAGCAGCCAGTATTTGTCCAGCGCCTGCAAATCGTCGAACTTCACCGCGTGCTGCGCCGGGTCAAAGTCCGGCAGATTGCTGAGCAGATATTTAAAGGTGTTACGAACCTTGCGGTAATTTTCCGCAACCTGCTTCATCAAGTCTTCTGAAACAGTAACGTCTTCCTGAAAATCGACTGAGGCGACCCACAGCCGGATGATCTCACCGCCCAGCTTTTTAGCTATCTCGATGGGATCAAGGCCGTTGCCGAGAGACTTGGACGTAGCTTTCCCTTGGGGATCAAGCGTCCAGCCGTTGGTAGCCACAGCGCGATACGGCGCATGACCGCGCGTGCCCACGGCTACGAGCAGGGAAGAGTGAAACCAGCCGCGATACTGGTCACCGCCTTCAAGGTAAAGATCGGCAGGCCAGGTCAGATCAGGCTCGTGGCCCAACACAGCGGCGTGGCTCGAGCCGGACTCAAACCATACGTCAATGATGTCAGTCTCTTTGCGGAACGCCGAGCCGCTACAGCCCGGACACTTGGCTCCTGCGGGCAAAATGTCTTTCGCTTCTTTCGTGTACCAGGCATCCGCGCCTTCGCGCGCAAAAAGATCGACTACCGCGCTATGCGATTCCTTTGAGTCCAGCAGCTTGCCGCAACCTTCACAGAAGAAAACGGCGATTGGAACGCCCCAGACGCGCTGGCGTGAGATGCACCAGTCTGGCCGGGTGGCGATCATGTTGCTGATCCGCTCTTCACCCCATGCCGGTATCCACTTTACTTTTTTGATCTCATCGAGCGAGCGCTGGCGCAAGGTGCTCCCATCCACCGGAGCTTCCATGGAGATGAACCATTGTTCCGTGGCGCGAAAGATCACCGGATTGTGGCAGCGCCAGCAATGCGGATATGAGTGCTCAATCCTGGCCTCCGCCATGAGCACGCCGCGAGATTTCAAAAGCTCGATGATCGGCTGGTTCGCCTGAAAAACTGTTTTGCCGTCATATTCGGGGAGTCCATCCTGCAAATGGCCGGCCTCGTCCACTTTGGTGCGCTGGTCAAGCTTGTATTTGGAGCCGGTATAAAAATCGTCCGCACCGTGCGAGGGCGCTGTATGCACCGCGCCGGTTCCTTGCTCGGTGGTAACGTAGTTCGCCAGCACGCCAAGAATTGAGCGATCAAGAAACGGATGCGCAAACGTGGTGTATTCCAGCTTTTGGCCGGGGAAGCGAGCAGCCACGGACGCATCCGTGAATTTGCATGCATCAATCGTCGCTTTGGCTAAAGCCTCAGCCACGATATACAACTCGCCGTTATGCTCCAGCGCCACATATTCCAGATCGGGATGAAACGCCACGGCCATGGAAGCGGGAAGCGTCCAGGGAGTAGTGGTCCAGATGATAGTTGAAACTTTTTTCCCCGCCAGCGCCGGATCAATTTTTGCCGGATCACTGGTGAGTCGGTATTTTACCCATACGCTGGGGCTGGTGTGGTTGGAATATTCAATCTCAGCTTCCGCCAATGCCGTTTTGTCATGGATGCACCAATAGACCGGGCGCAGGCCCTTATAGACCGCGCCGTTTTCCATGAAATTAAACAACTGGCGGACGATGACAGACTCGTACTGCTTTGTCATCGTGGAATACGGCTCGTCCCAGCGACCAAGAATGCCAAGACGCTTGAACTGATCGCGCTGGATGTTGAGAAATTTTTCCGCGTACGCGCGGCATTCGCGGCGGACGGCAATGGCCGGTATCTCCAGCTTTTTGCGACCAAGCTTTTCGTCCACCTTGATCTCGATTGGCAGGCCGTGACAGTCCCATCCGGGAACGTAGGGCGAATCAAAGCCGGCCATGGTTTTGGACTTGACTACAAAATCTTTCAGGCATTTGTTCAGCGCATGGCCTTCATGGATGGCGCCGTTTGCATACGGAGGCCCGTCATGCAAGACATAACCAGGCGCGCCACGGCGAGACTCACGAATCTTCCCGTAAACATCCATTTTCTCCCACCGCTCAAGCCATTTGGGCTCGTTCTGAGGGAGATTCGCCTTCATGGAGAAGTCGGTTTTAGGAAGATTCAGGGTCTTCTTAAGTTCAAGCGGCGGCCGCATTTTCACTCCGAATGGGTTAATTACTCATTATAAACAGTCAGAGTGACGGGTTGCCGGATGACGCGAAAGACCAATGGCGAGTTGGCCCTGACGTTACGAAAGTTTCAATGTAATTTACCGATTCTTTACAGATCGTAAGGCACAATATGAACATCCAATGAAATACGCGCCCACTTTGAATCCAAGGGAACACGAGGACAGAGACTTGCCCAAAGAAAATTCCTCGCCCACGGCGAAGCCGCATTCAGGCGAAGATGAGGCACAGAAACTTCGCCTGAGAAATACAACTCACGCGTTGAATCCTTCATCTGCTATGAGTGTAAGCAGATCACATGAATTTGGTAGTGAAAAGGCTTCTCGGGTCGGACCAATGGCGAATCACGTAATCGTTCCCAATCAGTTCTTCGGCAAGGATGTTCCCAAGCTCAACGGCCTTCCGCAGATGCATCAGTCGATGCTGACGTCTCTATTCCAGAACGTCAAGGAAGCGATATTCCCGGAAAAGTTACCGCCTCTCCGGCTTACCTCACGTCCAGTGAACGTGGGCCAGATCTGGACAACTGCGCGCACTAAGAAAGCGACTTCAGGATCGCTGACTCTGCATGCATTCGCAATCGCAGGTTTGATCGCGGTTTCCATTTGGGGCGGACGCTCCGCCACTGTGGTGAAGCCGGAAGAGCATGTCACGCTGATTGCTCCGCCTCTTACCGATTATCAACCGGTCATGAAGCCGGTGGAAGCTCCCAAGGCCCTGGCGGGCGGTGGCGGCGGCGGCAACGCCTCAAAGATTTTTGAAAGCAAAGGACATCTGCCTAAGGTGGCGCCAGAGCAGATTGCGCCTCCAACGGTGGAAATACTGAACACCAAACCTAAGCTTGCCGTGGAAGCAACCGTGGTTGCACCGGCGAACGTGAAATTACCGGACAATCCCAACATGCCCAACCTTGGTAATCCGATGTCCGCCCGCGTGGCTGGGCCGGCTTCCAACGGAAGCGGTACAGGCGGCGGCATTGGGTCCGGCTCCAGCAATGGTATTGGCTCCGGCACCGGTCCCGGACATGGCCCGGGACAGGGCGGTGGTTTTGGCGGCGGTACTTACAAACTTGGCGATATCGGGGTAACCGCTCCGGTTGCAAAGTTCACGCCTGAGCCGGATTTCACGGAAGAAGCTCGCAAAGCTAAATATCAAGGCACGGTGGTTCTGGCCGCAATCGTCGGTCCGGACGGTCGTCCACGCAACATCAGGGTCGTACGCGGCCTGGGTATGGGGCTGGATGAGAAAGCTGTGGAGCGAGTAAAGACCTGGCTCTTTGAACCCGGCAAGAGGAATGGAACGCCGGTAGCCGTAGCAATGAACTTTGAGGTGGATTTCCGACTGTTCTAATACTGCGTTTATCCACACACTTGAGAAGGAGAGGAGAACCTGCCTCTCCTTTTTGGTTTTTAGGAGAAGCATTCGGCAATCAGCCATCAGCACTCAGTTTGAAACCAATCTCACCGCAGAGGACGCAGGGGGCGCAAAGGAAAACACGAAGCATATCCAAGTGGGCCCCGTTCCCATCCGAATATTGATTTGAGACGTTAAGCTTCTTGGAAGATCTTTACCGCGAAGGACGCAAAGAGCGCAGAGGAACATTGATTGGAACAGATTTCGGATGAGTAAGGATGTTGTAGACACCTTTGGCGTAACGCCTTCTTGTTCCCTTTCCGTCCTTAGCGTCCTTTGCGGTGAAAATGGTTTTGACTGAATGCTGATGGCTGACTACTATTTCTGAGTGCTGAAGGCTGATTGCTGAGAGCTCTGTGTCTTTTCCGCAATGCAGCACTCGCCTGCGGGGATGGGACTACCGTGAGGGCAGGTGCGCGGATGTCCCAGGAAAGTGCAGATACGCTCTGTGGCTTCCGGCGAGAGGATGTGCTCAAACTTGCAGGCTTCTTCTGCGACTTCTTTTTCATCGTGCACGTGAAAGGTCTGTGTAAAGAGCCGCTCGGCCAGGCGATGGCGGCGAATAACGTCTTCAGCGCGCTTGCGGCCTTTTTCCGTGAAGATGATCATGTGATCGCCGTGGCCGGTGTGCTCACTAGCAGGACGGAACGCCACATGGCAGCGGTTGAGCACCTGCTTGTGTGTGTGCGGCTCCAGGGCGTGCTCGGTGAGATCTACCAGCCCAAGGCTCTTCATTCGGTCCAACGCCAGCCGCATGGGCAATGCACCTTCAACTTCAACGCGGCCTAACTCAGCGGGCTCACCATTTTCCGCCAGGACCCAAAGCTCTTCCAGAACTTCATCGAACTGCTCTTCATCTGCTAATGCGAAGATTTCCTGAGCGGCGATCTTGCCATGATGCAACTCAAGGCGGCGATCGGCCAGCCGCGCGACAACCGGATCGTGCGTGACCATGATGATAGTGCGTCCCTGGGCATGCATCTCGCGCAATTTGCGGAGCACGATTTCTTCATTTACGGCATCAAGGTTGCCGGTGGGCTCGTCGGCCAAAATGATGTGTGGATCGTTGATCAGGGCGCGGGCAATGCAGACGCGCTGCTGTTCGCCGCCGGATAGCTGCGAAGGCAGATGGTCGGCGCGGTCCCTAAGACCGACATGCTCAAGCGCGGCCAGCGCTTCAGCCTTATCCGTCATGCTGTGGAAGTATTGCGCCAGCATGATGTTCTCAAGCGCAGTGAGATACGGGATCAGATGAAATTGCTGGAAGATGAAGCCGATCTTTTCCGCGCGGAAGCGGTTGAGTTCCGCTGGAGTCATTTTGGAGACGTTTGTGCCGTGAATCCAGATTTCGCCGGTGGTGGGCTGATCAAGACAGCCCATTAGATTGACCAGCGTGGACTTCCCCGAGCCGGAAGGGCCCATCACGGCCAGCCATTCGCCCGGAGCAACCGAGAGCGAAACATCATCAAGCGCGCGGACTTCGACGTTGCTCTTGTAAACCCGCGTCACGTTTTTGAGTTCAATCGGCATCACTCTCCTCGCAGGATCCCTGCGGGCTGTATCTGCTGCAACAATCTTAACGGAGCAGTGGAGGCGATCAACGCCAATGCCACGCTTCCCAGTAAAACCGGAACAAGGAGCAGCGGTTGCGGCAGGATGGCAACGTCAAAATTAGCTTTGCCGATCCAGAAAGCGATGCCGCAGCCCAGAATGTATCCGGCGGCAGAGCCCGCAAGTGCCAGCAGAGCGGACTCAGAAGCGAACAGGAAATTCACAGCTTTATCGGAAGCTCCCAGTGCTTTCATCACGGCGAAATCTTTACGCCGTTCAAGCACGGAGCCCGTAAACGTGGCCACCATACAAAGCATGATCAGCACAACCACGACGGCGGACGACGCGAGTACGACGGAGCGCGTTTTGCCAACCACGGCGGTCTGGGCCTGCGTGATCTGGCGGACAGGCCTTACTTCAGCATTGGGTAGGGCAGAGATTAGGCGGGAAATCGCATCACGAATATCCTGTGGCTTGCCTTCCACACGGACCAGCGCCGTGTTGGGCTGGATGCCGGTGAGTAGCACGAAGTCTTCCAGCGGAATATAGACGCGACTGTCATCATCTGAGCCGGATTGGAAGAAGCCCGCCGGCTTGACCACGGCAGAGGTCTTGCCAAATGAGAGTTGTAGATCCGCGCCGTGAGTGATTGTTTCATCCACGCGGCCGCCTACGAGAGCGCTACCCTGGCCTGTATTGCTAAAAGACCACGATGAATTAAGCCTGCGGAGCTTATCAATATCTGCGCCACCGACCACGATTTTTGCGTTGCTGGCGGTTTCCGTGGCGATGGCGTAGCCGATGGGGACGATTTCGCCGGCGCTGCCGACGATTTTGCGGATATTCGTTAATTCGTCGGGAACCAAAGCGCCGGAAGCCTTGGTAACAACCACGTTTGCGCCAAAGCCACGGAATTCGCGACTCAGATTGCCTTCAAGGTTCGAATAAATTGTGAGCGCGGCGGTGGCGATGGTGGCGACTACGGCAACAGAAACCAGCGCGGTGAAAGCGCGGTCCTTACGTACCCATGCCGCTTTGAAGAGCAAACGGAGAAGCAGTTGGCCGCGGCTCATGCGTCGCCTCTGAGGACGACGGCGGGATCGAACTGCATGGCCTTGCGCACGGCCCCAGCGCTGCCGACAAACGTAACCAGCACGGCCGCAAAAAGCACTACTGCCAGAACTACTGGGTGAACGACGATGGCAGAGCCGAAGATGCTCTGGCCAATGCGATGGGCCAGAACCGCGCCCGCAAGAAAGCCGATTAGTCCGCCTGCAAGGGCCAGGAATGCGGCTTCAGTTAGAAAGAGGGAAGCGACGGCGGTGTTTCCCGCGCCCAAAGACTTCATCAGGCCAACTTCCTGGCGGCGTTCCAGGATTGTGGCAGCCATAGCCGCCGAAACCGCCAAAGCGGCAGCCAGCAACGCCGCCATAGTGAGTAGTAGCATCAGTCCGGAAACGCGGGAAAGAACTTTGCCCTGATTTTGTTCCACCTGACGAATCTGCTCCACACGTGCATTGGGCAGCACTTCACGCAACTGGTAAGCAATGGAGTTGGCGTAAGGGGAACAGTACCAGCGGTCACGCACGGCTGGGGACATCTTGTCAGGGTCTTTGCGGGCGAATGCGTCTTCCGGCTTGGTAAGGGCGCTTACAGCCACGCGACGCACCACATTGGGCTGATGAAGAATGATCTGCGCAATATGCAATGGGGCAACAATAGCTTGGTCTTCGTCGCCACCGGAATTCAAGATGCCGCTGATCTGCAGCTTGAGCCCACCGATCTCAATCTGATCGCCGATATTCAGCCCGGCCTGTTGCGCCAGCTTGTTGCCGGCCAGTACGTCGGGCGGAAGCTGCTCAGGGAAGTCGCCATAATCCTGCGGCCACGCGCCCTCAACTTTCCACCACGGATTTACGCTGCGCACGCCTGTAGTAAATTGCTCTTTACCGTATTGCAACGGTTGGGCAAAGTAAGTGCCGATGAGTTCCGCGTCGATCTCGCCGTTGCGCGTCTGGATCTTCTGTGGAGCACTTAAAAACGGCGCGTAGCCGTTGATGTTGTGTCCCCAGAAGATGCCTTTGATCTTGATGAGGTCTTGCTCATTGATGAAAGCGCCTTCGCTTGCTGGCTTGAGGTTGACGCCGCCAATGTTTACGTCGAGCGTGTCTTCAATCGGCGTTACGACCAGATTAGCGCCGAGGCTGCGCAGCTCCTGATTAATCTTGTCGCCAATATCGTTTCCTACCGCGATCATGGCCGTGGCAATGCTCATGCCCAGCGCAATGGCCAGCAGGGCCACGCTCTTGCGCCGCTTTTGCCTTCGGAATGATTCAAACAACAATCGCAGGAACATTACTTTGAGAATTGCCCAACCTGCTGGGCCAGATCAGTGATGGAAATCACAACGGAGTCGCCATCCTGAGTTGATTGCAAAGGGATGGGATTGCAGCCGCCGGGCTGTCCCACGCTCTGCGGGTTAATGGGCGCGGCGCAATTCTTGCAGATGAGGCCGGTTGCACCTTTATAAAAGCCGATGCCACCGCAAATCTGGCACGCGTCAAAGACTGAAGCAATCTTGTTATCGGGTTTGCGGTAGAGCAGGAAGCGCACGCGAGTGCCGTTGACGTTCGCGGCGTAGCGCTGCAACTCTCCCTGCGGCAGGTCTTTGGTGGAGATTACCGCCTTGCCATTGGTGAAAGTGACTTCCATGGCCTGCGAAAGCGCTGGCGGGCTTTCCGCGTAAATGACTTCAGCGGTGATGGTCGTTATAAAGACAAACGCGGTCACACAGACCAGCACAGCCCACAGACGCTCGCGCTTGGCTGTCCATTGGAGCTTGCGCTCTTCTGCTTTGCTGGCAGATTTGGTAACGATTGCGGCTTCCGGCTTACGCCGCCGATACTCCAGCAGCACCATCAGCGCTACCAGCGCGAGCATGGTGACAGGGAAGAAGTAGTCATTGCGGGCGATGGGGCCGATGAGCGCCATCTCACGCTTGCTGGAAGGAAGCACCCCGGACTCAGAAAGCTCATGCAGGCCGGAGATCGTAAGCTGGGCTGCAACAAAGAACAGAATTACCGTGGTGACTTTGAAGAACTTGCGCAGGTCGATACGCACGCTGCCCTTGACGAACATCACGCCAAAGACGACAGCAAGAGCGACGCCGAGTAGCGTCCCCAGAAAGCTCATCAGTTCGGTAGAGTTCAGTGAGACTCCGGCGAGGATTGCGACTGTCTCAATGCCTTCACGAAAGACCATGAGAAACACAAAAGCAAACAGTCCCCACTTTGATCCACCGTCAGTTGCCAGGGAGCCGACTTTGCTTTCAATTTCGCCCTTGAGCTTGCGGGCAGTGCGCATCATGAAGATGACCATGCTGACCACGAAAACGGCAGCCACCAGCATGACCCAGCCCTCAACTTTATCCTGATTTATGGGAGCATAAGAAAGCGCAATCGCGCCGGCAATGCTGCCAACCAGCGCGGCGGCCAGCGCATAATAGACGGTGCGGCGCAGGTCGGGGCGGCCTATCTTGGCCAGGTAAACCAGCGTGATGCCCACGATTAACGCGGCTTCAACGCCTTCACGCAATGTGACCACCAGGGCGGAGAACATAGGATTAAGGGACGATTATGAAAATGAAATTCAATTTCATTTTCAATTAGAAATTGTACCGAGTGGGGACACTGGCAGTCAACAAATTGAAAATAGGGGTGTCCCAGAATGGGAATTTTTTGGAGTGCTTTTTGGATTGCTGTTGGTGAGCGCTATCGCCGATTAGATCAATTGCTGGCGAAGCGTGAGTGTAAACGTCTGTTTTATGCCAACCGTCCGATCCCACGAACTACATTGCCTTGGCGAGTCATCAAGGCGTAGCATCATAGCTAGCTGAGAGGTGCGATATGATGCAGCGCAGAATCGTCCTGTGGGCGTTAGTGGGCTTAGTGGTTGCAGGTGCTTGGGTGATTCTCAGCTTCGAGATTCCCATATCGCCGCGGCCTGTCTTGTGGGAACTCGCGCAGTTAACATGCCCGATTCTTCCTGTCAGCCTCGCCTTCCATTTCGGGGTCAAGTGGTATTGGTTTGTCGCTTCAAATGTCGCGGCATACGCGCTGATAGGTCTCATCTTTGAAAGTCTGCAGTTCGTTCGACATCGCTTCCAAATAGCCCCACGATTGTTGGCGTAGCATCGCGCCTTCGCTCTCATTGACACGGTGGCTCAGGGCTGTTTCCATCCGGCGGCTGCTATAGGTAATATCCAAGGCCAGAATAGATTTTTCTGAAAGAACCGCCCTGCATCTGGTCGACTTCGAGCCAGTGGTCCTGGTAGGCATCTCCTCCCAGGATGATTTCTAACTGACCGTCGCCGTCCACGTCGGCTATGCCCATGGGAAACCACGTGGTGACGGTGGGCACGTCAGCGTTTGTTTTCTGGAACTGCACTTTTCGCAGCGTTTGGACGCGGCCGCCCGGATCAACAATAAGAATCACCTGACAAAGCGCCAGATCGCTGCCATTTGCCTGTCCGTAGTCTGCCGCAGCAAGCAACCATTTTGCCGACGATGGCTGCCAGACGGTAAAGTAGGTGTCCTTCTCCGCTTTCATCGGCAAGCCGAGTCGTCGCATCTCCCGCAGCAGAGTGTTTCGGATTGCCGGCGGTGGCTCACTGCGCTGCCGGCATTTTGGCCTGCCGTCCGTCACGCTCCATTCGCAATCGAAAGCTGCCATTACGTTTACACCGGTCAGCAACTGTTTTGCAGAACGAGTATCACAGCCATTCCGGGGACCATTTCCGAATGGTGACGCGCCGCAAAACTTGGCCCTCAGAAAAGACTCGACCTTTTGGCAAGGGGCGCTCGTACATGCCGGGCGATGTGGGTCTTTCTCGCGTTGTCCCTTGGGTTGTGGAGCAGCACCGCATAGCAACATTGCTGCAGCTAGCAGAACAGTTATGTCGCACCTCGAAACCGGCATCAGTTCGCTCCGCATGATAACTGGATATTATGCCCGCAAAAGCGCTTATAGGCACACATCCCGCTACTCGCCTAATGGCGTCTTATCCATGTGACTCAAAGCCTGAGAATAACCGTTTGCCGTTCAGCCGAGGAAATATCGCGGATTCGTCCTCTGTGGGAGGAACTGTATGCGGATGGCCGCTACACATTGTTTCAGAACCTTGAGCTGAACATGCTGGCAGCAAAGCGGTTCGCCGAGAGGGAAGAGCCGTATGTGATTTGTGCGGAGTCGGCGAAGGGGACAGCCATTGTTCCGGCGGTCTTGCGGCGCGGGGATGGAACGATCCGGCTGCTGGGAGAAGAGCTGTTCGACTATCGTGCCTTTCTTCATCGCGGCGATGACGCAGTGTTGCGGGCTGCGCTGGGAACTCTGGCTGAGCTTGGGCATCCGCTGGAGATCGTGGCTTTACGCGAGAGTGAGCGCAGCGTTGTGATCGATGAACTGGGATTGTTTCCGTTTGCGGCTGCCCCAGGTGTGAGGTGTAAGCAGATATCGGCTGAGAGCTTCGCGGGGGCGCATACGCGGCTCGCGCGTAACCTGCGACGGATAGAGAGACAGGGATTTGTTCTGAAAACTTATAACGGGGCCAATCCTGAGCTCTTGCGGGCGATTTATGAGGCCAAGGCAAGGCAAAGTGAAACCAGTCTGTTCCATGATTCAGCGCGCATTGAGTTTTTGGTGAGTGCAGCGGCACTGATGCCGCATGTGTTTGAAGTTTTTACCCTGGAGAATGGCGAACACAGGGCCGCGGCAGTGGTCACATTGCGTGATGGCGAGTGCAGGCGGTTTTATACAGGATGGTTCGGGGCAGAGTGCGAAAAACACTCTCCCGCGTTGTCGCTGATTTATGAGGTCACCCGGCTGTCTCTGGCTGGGGGACTGGACTGCGATTACATGACAGGTGAGCAGGGTTACAAGATGCGGCTGGCGACGAATTTGGTGAAGCTGTTTAGGGTGCGAGCGACGGCAGAGGAGCTGGCAGCGTCCGCAAGGAGAGAGTTGCCGGCGGCGGCGGCGTAATTTGTGTCGCCCCCGGGGGCCAAAGCCTGCTCTATCAGCAAACTACCGCATTAACGCGGTGGCCGAATAATATCGCGTTTACAGCGCTGTTCTGAGGTTTGCCAGCGCGCTAGTTTCCCTCGAAAAGGCTATGTAAACTCATTCCAGCGACTTACAGGAGATCTCTGCAAGTCTAGAGCGGTTTTATACATAGCGTGAACTTCAAGAAGCAAGCACAAGGTCCCTCCGTCCTACTCGCGCGCTGGTAAAAGCACGCGCTCGCTTAACGGCCGTTGATTACATGACGACAACGGCCCCCAGGGCGCATCGAGTAAACTCAATTTGCTTAAGACCAAGAGCTCGGGACGAGGAGGCCATATGCAGTATATAGGTTGTGACTTTCATCCGAGCTTTCAAGTGATTGCCCAGTTGGATAAGGAAACGGGTGAGTTGGTCCGGCGCCGGCTAGGACACGGCGAAG
>JASLFF010000741.1 GCA_030150795.1 Terriglobales bacterium
GATGCCTTGCTGGCCCTTCTTCTTCCATGAGACTTTGCGCTTGCCTTTGTGGTGTCCGTGTTTGGCCGTCTTACTCGCTGCCTTGGTTGCCGCCGCAGCGTAGCCGGAGCACAGCACCATGGCAAAACTCAAAATCACGAGTTTTTGAATGGCTAAACGCAAACAACTCACCTCAGAACACGTTGGGGCACTTTCCAAAAACGTTGGCCGGCTGGGCCAGCCTAAAACGCACTAAATCGTCCGAACATCATCCCATGTTTGGATGCCGTGACGCCAGAAGTTTGTTGTGCAGCTCAGGATTACTGAAGTGCAATGGAATCAAAGCCTTCTGAGTTTTGGCACATTTTGTCAGTCGATCACTAAGCAGAATTTCCGGATCATGAAGCCAAATGACGACTTTCCGGGGCTGCCACCTGTCGGCTGCCCCGGAAATGTTAGCTATTGATTCTTACGGAAGAGTGCCGGAAATGAATGAATTTCCGCCCGAAGATCCACGCCCGGAGTGGACCAGGAACACTACATCCTGCCCGCTCTTGAGTTGCGACGTGATCTTGCGGAAATCTTCTTCGCTGTTGACCGGCTGTTTATTGATTTTCAGGATAATCAGGCCAGGTTGCAGTTGCAGGTCGTCGGCAAATGAGCCCGGTTTTACGTCCACCACCTGCACGCCTTGGCCTTCAGCCGTACCCATGCGCTCGGCCATTTCAGGAGAAACTGCCTTGACCGTAACGCCCAGCTTGGTTGGCTGGGGCTGGCTGTCATCGGGCGTATCGTCATTCGGGTTCTGGTCGTTGCGATCGCCAAACAGCTTGGCTCGATCGGCCACAACCACGGTGGCCTGTTTTTCCTGGCCATTGCGCAGGTAGGTAAGGTTCAGCTTGTTTCCCGGATGCGTGGCAGAGATCAGGCTGACCAGCTCTTCGCCGTTCTTAATCGGCTTGCCATTGACTGCCGTGATGGTGTCTTCACCCTGCAGACCCGCCTTCGCGGCAGGGCTGTCTGGCCGGACATTGGTGATCGGCACGCCGTTTTTCGCGCCGTAAATGCGCAACACTGCCGGATTCGGTACCGCGCTGAACTCCACGCCAATCGATCCGCGCGCAACTTTGTGGTCGCCCGTGCGCAACTGCTCATACACGTCGCGGACCACATTAGACGGCATGGCAAACCCAACGCCCTGGTATCCAAAAGACTGCGTGTAGATGGCCGTATTGATGCCGATTACCTCACTGTTCATGCTTACCAGCGGGCCGCCGGAATTTCCAGGATTGATGGCCGCGTCAGTCTGAATAAAGGATTGAAACTGGCGTCCTCCAGGAAGGTTTCGCCCTTTGGCGGAGACAATGCCGGCCGTTACCGTAGCTTCCAGATCAAACGGGCTGCCGATAGCCAGCACCCAATCGCCTACGCTCATTTTGTCGGAATCGCCCAGCCGCGCCGCGACGAGCGGCTTGTCTTTTGGCGGCTCAATCTTGATCAGCGCCAGGTCCGTCTCTGTGTCTACGCCAATGATCTTTGCATCATGCAAGACTGACGCCGGCTCGTCAAAGAGCTTTACGCGGATTCGGTCAGCCTTATCCACTACGTGGAAGTTGGTCATGATGTAGCCGTTCGCGTTCAGGATCACGCCGGAACCAAGCGAACGCTGGCGTCCACCGCCAGGACCGCCGAACGGACTTTGCGGGCCTTGATCGTCGTCATCGCCGCCGGGGCCTTGCTGCCCGCCTTGTTGTCCGCCAAAGAAGCGATCAAAAAAATCCTGGAACGGATCATCGCCGCCATTGTCGCGTTGTCCCCGTCCGGGTGCGCGATTGCTGCGTCGCCGCACTTTTGGCGTGGATTCCGTACTTACGTTCACCACTGCGGGCTCAACCGCCGTTGCCACCTGTCCGAAGGTGTTGCTCAGTTGCTGTGGTGATTGCATCGCCGGCAGCAGGGAACCGTCGGGGCCTGTATAGCCTCTTACTTTGCCCCGGCTCAACACCGTGCCAATCAGGATGCCCACCGTCAATGTCAAAAGGATCACCAGTGTGGAGAGCACCCTTTGCGCGCGCATACGTGACACCAGGGCGCCAAAACGCGAGTTCATACTTCGTCTTACCTCCGGACTAAGTTCTCCAATGATTATAAATCCAATGCTTCCACCGGTTGGTGGTTCCTTTTGGGTTACTGGAGCGCTATCACTTAGACGCATAAACCCAAGTCATAGTTATCCACCAGAGCTGGCCGTCGGCCTCGTTTCCACTGGCTCGTCGTCCGGCTTTTCCACGTGTCCCAGAAGTTCTGAAATCAGCACGCCGCCCAGGATCAGCAAGGCCCCCGCGCCGGCCCGAAGCCCAAGCCGCTCATGCAGATAGATGAAAGACGTGAGCCAGGCAAACACCGGTTCCGTGGTGAAAATAAGTGCCGTATGGGTGGCGGGAGTAAATTGTTGCGCCCATGATTGAACGCTGAACGCCACTGCCGTGCACAGGGTTCCGGTAATCAAGATTGCCGTAATCACCGTTGGCGTAACGCGGAAATAAGGATGTTCCAGCAACGGCGTGCTTACGGTCATCAAAATAGCGGCTGTGCCCACTTGCAGGAACGCAACCTGCTCAAAAGGGAAGCGCTGGCTTGCGCGTCCCACAAAGATAACGTGGAATGTAAAGCAAATGGCGCAGCCGATGGTGAGAATGTCGCCCAGATTCACATTGGCGAAATCAGCCAGCCCGCCCGGACCGCTGGGTACGGTCATTAAGAACAATCCGATCAGAGCGAGCACGATTCCCACCACGCGCCACAGATGAATGCGCACATGCCAGATCGCCACCAACGCGACAGGCACCAGGACAGATGAAGTGCCGGTAAGAAAAGCCGACTTCGACGGTGTGGTTAGCTTCAACCCACTCGTCTGAAACGCATATCCCGCGAACAGAAAGATTCCTGCAAGAACACCAGCTGTCAGGGCCGGTTTGGTCAGGACCGCAATTTTTTTTCGATAGAAAGTTGCCAGCAACACCGTCGCTACGATCATTCGGGCGGAGTTCAGTAATAGAGGAGAAGAATCGCTCAGCGCTTCTTTCACCAGGACAAAAGTGCTACCCCAGATGAAAGCGATCAATACCAG
>JASLFF010000078.1 GCA_030150795.1 Terriglobales bacterium
GGGAGCACAAGATGCCTATGAGCAGGCGTTCAAAATGTGCCATGCCTTGAATGAATTGCGCTGCATTGCCGAAGCAGCCAATAACAGCGGCCTTGCCTCCCGGCAGCTCGGGGATTTCAAAGGTTCGCTCAGCCGTCTGCAAGAAGCCGCACGCGACTGGGAAACGCTGCATGATCCCGTTTCTCAGGGCAAGACCTTTTCTAATCTCGGCGTCCTCTATAGCCGTACCGGCGATTTCCAGTTAGCTATCAGCAGTTACAATCAGACGCTCAAAATAGTGAAAGACAGGAACACCCTGCCATACGCGCGAGCCCTGAGCAACCTGGGATTGTGTTATCTCTCATTAGCGCAATACAGCAAAGGCGCAGACTATCTCGCGCAGGCCATTCAAATCGAAAAGACGCTCAAAGGTGCGGAGGCAGATTTTTTCCGCGCGAGAATGAATTACGGCCGTGCCCTTATGCTGGAAGGGAGTCTTGAAGCGGCCCGTTCCTTGCTGGAAGAAACGCTCGACTTGTCTAAAGACCGCCCTGACCGTAATCTGCGCGCTTTTACATTGGATAATCTCGGCCAAACGCTGTTGCGCCTGCATCAGGTCAATGATGCCGAATCCAGGCTGCGTGACGCGCTTGAACTTCATCGCCTGGCAAAAGATAAACGCGGCGAGGCCGTTGCGCTCCACTATCTTGGTGTCGCCGCGCGCGAACGTGGCGATCTGCCCAGCGCCCGCGAACTACTGAATCAAGCATTGCAGATCCGCCGTGACTACCAAATGCGCGATGATGCCGCCGATTCGCTCTATGAATTGGCGTCACTTGAATTGGCTGCCGGTGATTCACAACGTGCCGTCTCTCTGGCCACCGAGGCTATCCCTCTGCTTGAAACAGTCCGCAGCCATGTTCCCGGTCCAACCTTGCGTGCATCCTTTTACGCTCGCAGGCGCAATCTGTTGGATCTTCTGGTAACAATCGCCATGCGTCCGGACAATGAGAATGCGGCAGTCGATGGCCTGCTTGCCGCTGAATTTGGTCGTGGACGCGCCCTTCTTGATATTCTTGCCGAACGCTCTCATGCCTCTGCGCTCTCAAAACGCCAGCAAGAGATTCGCCGCCAGATTGACATGCTCATCAAAGAGGCAACTACCGCTACCAAACCAGAGGACTTTGAGCGGAAATACGCCCAGGCAAAGCCCCGCATTCAGGCTTTGATTGCCGAAGATGAAGAACTTGAAGCGAACATCGGCCAATCACTCGGCAGCGATCAGCCCGGCGCGCGCCCACTCAGTTCCGTCAGTGCTTTGCAGAGCGAAATACTTTCACCGCGGAGCGCGATTCTTGAATACCAACTGGGCGAACAAACCAGCCATCTCTGGCTCATTCGCGATCACCAGATTGAAGTTTTTCCGCTGCCGCCGCGTTCCACCATCGAAAAACAAGTGGCCGGCGCCCTGAAATTATTTGACAAGGTCAATGATCGTTTACGGAATCATGCAAAACAGGCCGCTTTTCAAAATGCCATGAGTGATTTGTCGAATCAGCTGCTTGGTCCGCTGCGGAACAAAAAACTCCCCCAGCTTCTGATTCTTGTTCTTGATGGCGATCTGCACCGCGTGCCGTTTGCGGCATTACAGCTTCCTTCCGGCGACTATCTGGGTCTGCATCATGATCTGCTTCGCGCTCCTTCGGCGGCATTTCTAATGCAGGCGCCGGCGCCCCGTGCGCTCTCAGAATTTACAAAAACCGCAATCGTTTTCTATAATCCCATATTTTCTCTGAGTGACCGCCGGGTCCCAGAGGCTGTGCAAAACCCTGCGGCCCCAGCCGGCCGCTCCCGGCTACCCTTCGGCGATGAACTCAATACTATTTCCAGCCTGGTGCTACCGGCCAAGCGAGATTTCTTTGGCGGCGTTGATGCTACCACGCGAAAACTGCAAAGCATCAACCTCAGCAGCTATGCTATTGTCCAGTTTTCCACCCATGCTGTAATCAACGATCAAAGCCCCGAAATGTCCAGTATCGCCCTTTCCGTGGTTGACCATGAAGGCCATGCCGTAAGTGGATTTGTTCTTCCCTTTCAACTCGCAGGTCTTTCCATGAACAGGTCTGTAGTCGTGCTCTCAGCCTGTGATACCGCTCTAGGTAAAAAAGTTCTTGGCGAGGGCATGATCGGATTCACCAGCAGCCTGTTTTCCGCCGGCGCAGCGCGGCTTGTATTGACTCTCTCTGAAGTCGATGCCGAAGCAGCGTCGGTTTTTCTGAGTGAAACTTACAGTCATTTTTTGGCGCCCGGCGGCATGAGCATGGAACATTCTATGACTCTGGCACGCCAGGCGCTGCAGCAGTCGGATCGCTGGTCCGATCCGTATTATTGGGCATCGTTCGTGGAAGTGGGAGCACCCACCCGGCGCTATCGCCGGGAGAAAGACAGTTCGAACTGAATTATGCTCAGTAGCCGATCCATCTCTGGCGAACATTGGGTTAATGCACACAAAAGCCTTGTATATTACTTTAGCCGCCGATGCCCCAACCCT
>JASLFF010000124.1 GCA_030150795.1 Terriglobales bacterium
CTGTATTCATTTCGCTATCCGCTGGCTGACGATCCAAAACAGTTTGTCACGATCGCCACTACCAGACCGGAGACGATGCTGGGCGATACCGCTGTGGCCGTCAATCCAAATGACGAGCGTTATAAAAAGCTTGTTGGCAAGAAGCTGCGCCTGCCGCTGATGGATCGCGAGATTCCAATCATCGCCGATGATTTTGCCGATCCTCAGTTCGGCAGCGGCGCGGTAAAAGTCACGCCGGCGCATGATCCCAATGACTTTGCCATCGGCCTGCGCCACGGTTTGCCGCAGATCAATGTAATGGACGACCAGGCGCGCATTAATGAGAATGGCGGGGCATATAAAGGTCTGGATCGCTATGAGGCGCGGGAAAAAATTCTGCGCGACCTGGAAGCGCTGAGCCTGCTTGCGGGCATCAAGGACCACACGCTCGCCATCGGCAAGTGTGACCGGTGCAAGACGATCGTCGAGCCGCGGCTTTCCACGCAGTGGTTCATCAAGATTCAGCCGCTGGCGGATCGCGCGATTGAGGCGGTAGAAAAAGGCGAGATCAAATTCACGCCGGAGAATTACGCCAAGACTTATTTCGAGTGGATGCGCAACATCCATGACTGGTGCATCTCGCGTCAACTGTGGTGGGGACATCGTATTCCAGCGTGGCATTGCCAGGGGTGCTCGCACATCACCGTTGCGCGCACAGCGCCGGCAGCGTGCGAAAAATGCGGCAACACACTCACACAAGATAACGATGTGCTGGACACGTGGTTTTCTTCCGGCTTGCTGCCATTTACCGTTTTTGGCTGGCCGGAAAAGACGCGCGACCTCGACGTTTTTTATCCCACCACGCTGCTGATTACCGGCTTTGACATTCTGTTCTTCTGGGTGGCGCGCATGATCATGCTGGGCTGCCACTTCATGGCCGGCCATCCGCATGGTAGAGTGCCGTTTAAGAACGTTTATATCCACGCGCTGGTGCGCGATGCCGATCGCCAGAAGATGTCCAAGACCAAGGGCAACGTGATTGATCCAATTGAGGTCACGGAAAAATACGGGACTGACGCGGTGCGCTTCACGCTGGCATCCATGGCCTCTCCCGGCACAGACATTGCTTTTTCTGAGAGCCGTACGGACGGTTATCGCGCTTTTGCCAACAAGATTTGGAACGCTGCGCGCTTCATGTTCATGAACCTGGATCGCGTTGAAGGGGCTAGGCTGACTGGTGGCGCAAAGCAGGAACAGCTCAGCAAGCTTGAAAACCGCTGGATTTATTCGCGCTTCCATCGCGTTGCCGGGCAGGTAAACCAGAGCCTTGTCGATTATCGTTTTGACGAAGCGGCTAGCACGATCTACAAGTTTTTCTGGGGCGAGTTCTGCGACTGGTATCTGGAAATCATCAAGCCGGCACTCTCCGGCGCGCCCGAAGAAGCCCGCGGCGCTATAACGCTGCTGGGCAACCTGTTTGAAGGCTCGTTGCGCCTGCTTTCTCCCTTCATGCCGTTCATTACAGAAGAAGTCTGGCACGCGATGTATGAAGGTAAGCCGCCGGCAAAATCGATTGCGCTAGCTGCCTATCCTGAACTCGACAAGCGCTTGCTCAATGATCAGGCGGAAGAGCAGATGTTGGTGCTGCAGGACTTGATTGAAAAAGTCCGCAACATGCGCGCGGAAATGAAAGTCGAGCCCAAGGTCAAGACGCCGGTAAAGATCCACGCTGCCGCCGATGTGACAAAGCTGGTAACTGAAAATCGCGGGATGGTAGAGCGGCTGGCCAGCGTCGATGGCATTGAGTTTGTGAATGAGTCGCTGGCGCAGATGCCCGGCGCGCGCAGCACGCCTAAATTCGAAGTTGCGCTGGTGTACGAGCAAAAAGTTGATGTCGCCGCTGAGCGCGAGCGCCTGACGAAAGACCTGACGAAGCTTGAAGGAGAGTTGGCCAATGCAGACCGTCAGCTTGGCAATCAGCAGTTCCTGGCCAAGGCCCCGGCGCAGGTGGTGGAAGGCATACGCAGGCGTCAGGGTGAATTGCACACATTGATCGAAAAGGGAAAGACTGCATTAGCAAAGCTAAGTTAAGCTAAAGATCTCTCCCAATCGGAGAATTTGTGAAAGCGCTGAAAAAACTGCTCGCGATTCCCACGTTTGTAAGCCGCGAGGCCCGTGGCCGCCGAGCGGCGTGAAGCAGGGCTGGTTAAACTAAGCCGGAACGATACTTTTAAAGCGGTTTGGAGCGAAGCGACAAAAAACTATGGATTGGCATAGCCGAAGATTAAGTGCGATATTAGAACACGCGTTGCTTGAAGACCGCGCAACCAGTGACGCCACGTCGCGCGCCTGCATTGACGCGCAGCAGCGCGCCACAGCTACCATCCTGGCCAAGCAGGATTGCATCCTGGCGGGTGTGGGTGCAACCGCGCGCATTCTGGAAATTTACGAGCATCTTGACCGCAACGTGATCGGCCACCCTGAGGTCATCAGCCACGGTGAAATTTTTGATGGTGTCCGGCTGCATAAAGGCCAAGCTATTGCCGTGGTGCGGCACAATGCGCGAGCATTGCTCTCCTGTGAGCGTGTGATCCTGAACGTGCTCCAGCGGCTAAGCGGCATTGCCACCACCACGCGCAAATACGTTGATGCCATCCATGGCACCAAGGCCCGCATTCTGGATACCCGCAAAACGGCTCCCGGACTTCGCGTGCTGGATAAGTATGCGGTCCGCTGCGGCGGAGGCCAGAACCATCGGCTCGATCTTTCTGATGGTATGTTGATAAAAAACAACCACATTGCTCTGGCTGGAGGCGTAGCTGTGGCGTTGCAGAAGGCGCTCCGCAACCGCCGTGAGGAGCAGCCGATTGAAATCGAAGTACGGTCGCTGGCTGAATTGGATGAAGCTCTGGCCAATGGCGCTGAGAGCATCCTGCTGGACAATATGAAGGTGGAAGACGTTCGCCAGGCGGTGCAGCGCGTGGC
>JASLFF010000418.1 GCA_030150795.1 Terriglobales bacterium
CAGGCTTTCAGTTTCACACTTTCACCTTTCAATGGAGACAGGCCAAATGAGCGTTACCCCCCTTTCCACACCAGAGACCAAGGCAGCTTCACAACCGCAACAGGGAACCCAATACGTATTTTTCTTTGGCGCCGGCAAGGCTGAAGGCAACGGCAAGATGAAAGAAGAACTGGGCGGGAAGGGCGCCGGCCTGGCGGAGATGACGAATGCCGGATTGCCGGTGCCTCCGGGCTTTACGATTCAGACGGCCGGCTGCCGCGAGTACATGAAGACCGCCAAGGTCTCTGATGTGCTGGAGCGGCAGATGAAAGACGCGCTGGCGCGGTTGGAAGAGTTGCAGAAGCAGAAGCTGGGCGCGGGCGAAAATCCACTGCTGGTGAGCGTGAGGTCGGGCGCAAAGTTCTCTATGCCCGGCATGATGGATACGATCCTGAACCTGGGTCTGAACGATGAAAGCGTAAAGGCGCTGGCACGTAAGAGTGGCAATGAGCGCTTTGCTTACGATTCCTATCGCCGACTGATCCAAATGTACGGCAACGTAGTGCAGGATATTCCCAAGGCCGAATTTGAAGAAGTGTTTGACGGACAAAAGCACAAACGCGGCGTGAAGCTGGATACCGAACTCACGGCAGCCGATCTACAGGAAGTAATTGTGCAATACAAGAAGGTGGTTCGCGAGCACACGAAGCAGGATTTTCCGCAGAATCCTGTGGAGCAGCTTGTCGGCGCGCGCAATGCCGTTTTCCGGTCATGGAACAACGATCGCGCCAAGGTTTACCGGCGCATCAACAACATCTCTGACGATCTGGGTACGGCCGTGAACGTTCAGGCGATGGTGTTTGGCAATCTGGGAGAGACCAGCGGAACCGGCGTGGGCTTTACACGCAATCCCGCGAACGGCGACAAAGAGTTTTATGGCGAGTTTCTGATGAACGCGCAGGGCGAAGACGTGGTCTCCGGAGTGCGAACGCCGGTACACATTCTTGAACTGCACAAGCTGATGCCGCAGGTTTATGACCAGCTGCGCGACATTACCACGCGCCTGGAAAAACATTATCGCGACATGCAGGATTTTGAATTCACCATCCAGGAAGGCCGCTTGTACATGTTGCAGACGCGTAATGGCAAGCGCACTGGTCGCGCCGCTGTCCGCGTGGCGCTGGACATGGTGAAAGAAGGTTTGATCAAGCCTGAGGAAGCGATTTTCCGCGTCGAGCCAAACCAGCTTTATGACTTCCTGGTGCCCAGCCTCGACGAGCGGGGCGGTGAAGCTGAAGTGATTGCCAAGGGCCTGCCTGCGTCGCCGGGAGCGGCCGTGGGAAGAATTGTTTTTACCGCGAATGACGCTGTTACCGCGGCCGGCACCGGAGCGCAGAAGAATCCGGTGATCCTGGTGCGCGGCGAGACCACACCGGAAGATATCCATGGCATGGAAGTGGTGGCGGGCATCCTGACCTCGCGCGGCGGCATGACGAGCCACGCTGCGGTGGTCACGCGCGGCATGGGCAAGTGCTGCGTTGTGGGCGCGGGCGAAATTGAAATCGATGACAAGAAAAAGATCATGCGCGTTGGCCCGCATACCCTCAAAGAAGGCGATTGGCTTTCTTTGGATGGAACAACGGGCCGCGTTATCAAAGGCCAGCTTGGCACAGTACCGGCCAAGCCGGACGATCCGGATTTGCAAACGCTGCTGAAGTGGTCAGAGCCGTTCCGCAAACTGGGCGTTCGCGCGAATGCCGATATTCCGCGCGATGCGATTGCTGCCCGCAGCTTTGGCGCGGAAGGAATTGGCCTGTGCCGCACCGAGCACATGTTCTTTGCTGAAGATCGCATTGGGCACATGCGAGACATGATTCTGGCCCGCACGGAAGCCGAGCGCAAGAAAGCCTTGGCGAAGCTTCTGCCGGTGCAGCGTGAGGACTTTGAAGGCGTATTTAAAGCAATGGATGGCTTCCCGGTAACGATCCGCTTGCTCGATCCGCCGCTGCATGAGTTTCTGCCGCGCCACGAAGAGTTGATGGTGGAGATTGCGCAGTTAGAGATTAAAGATGCGAACTCGCCTCGGCTGAAAGAAGCGCGAGAGCTGCTGCGTCGCGTGGAAGAGCTGCATGAGTTGAATCCGATGCTCGGACATCGCGGCTGCCGGTTGGGCATTACTTACCCGGAAATCTCAGAGATGCAGGCGCGAGCGATTTTTGAGGCTGCAGTCAATGTTTCCAAGGCGGGCGTAAAAGTGTTTCCTGAAGTCATGGTGCCGCTTGTGGGCATGATGAAGGAGATGGAGAACCAGGGAGCCATTATCCGCCAAGTGGCTGAACAGGTCTTCAAAGAGAAAGGGACCAAAGTTGAGTACCTGGTGGGAACCATGATTGAGCTGCCGCGCGCTTGCTCGGTGGCCGATCAAATTGCGTCCGATGCCGAGTTCTTCAGCTTTGGCACCAACGATCTTACGCAGACGGCCTACGGCTTCTCTCGCGACGACATCAGCAAATTCCTGCCGGCTTATATCGAGCGCGGCATCCTGAAGAGCGATCCGTTTGCCACCATCGATCAGGAAGGTGTGGGCGAGCTGATGCAGATTGCCGTGAAGAAAGGCCGCAAGACGCGCTCTAACCTGAAGATCGGCATTTGCGGCGAACATGGCGGCGATCCGGCTTCTGTGGAGTTCTGCCACAAGATCGGATTGAATTATGTTTCATGCTCTCCGTATCGCGTGCTAACTGCGCGGCTGGCAGCGGCACAGGCAGCGGCAGCGGAAGAGTTGAAGACCGAGGGCGGCAGAACGAAGTAATCTTCACCGCAAAGAAACGCGAAGGATGCAAAGAGCGGTTAGTCTTTGCGTCCTTCAATCTTTTGCACTTTGTTATCTGAAGTTGCGCTACCTGACTTTATTTTATGTGATCAACCCGCGCCAAGGCTGCGCAAGCTTTCGATCGCGCTGGTGTTGGCGCCATCGAGTTCCAATGATTTTTTGAAATTCTTAGTGGCCTGTTTCTTATCACCGTTGGCCAGATAAGCGTCACCCAGACTGTCATAGACTGAAGCCTTGTCGGGATAAGATTCAACGTTGAGTTTAAAGAATTCGAGAGCCTCTTTGATCTGGCCATGTTGGAGCAACTTGTAACCAACAACATTGAGCTGGTTTGGACTAAACTGGAATGCATCAGCCTGATTTTGTTTTGCTTCTTTGTATTGCTTCAAAGCAGCGTCCAGGCCTTGCTTTTGCGTAGTTTCATAAACAAGTGCGCCTATCGATTTCTTGCCTTCTGACGTAGGAAATCCCCAGAGATCAAAATTCGGGATTTCAGCGGTAATGCGCAGGTCGATATCAACGGTGTCAGCAATGCCTTCATTCCAAAATTCGGGACCGGTCACGCCAAAGTCCCTGCGGTTCAGTTTGAGTCGGCTGTCAAAAGCAATGCGTGAATTTTTCCAGGGATCACTCATCTTGTGCTGACGCCAGACCAAAGGAGCTGAAATTTCCTTGCTTACACCCTTGATGGTCAACGTGCCGACCATCAGATAGTCGTTGCCTTGCTTGCGAATGGCCGTGCTTTGAAAGCGGATGATGGGATATTTTTCTGTGTCGAAGAATGTTGCGCCTTTCAGGTCCTTGTCGCGAAAGGAACTGCCGGTTTCTATGCTGGGGGACTTGATGATTGCGGTGACGGAAGATTTAGTGAGATCAGCCTCGTCATACATGATGGTACCGCTAAACTCTGAGAACCTGCCTTCAACATCTGTGACTCCAATGAGCGTGACGGAAAAACCAACTTTGGAATGGTCTGCATCAATGGAGAATTTTTCGGCAGCGAAACCGGTGCCGACAAACAGACATATGGCGCTTGTCGCAAGCAGAAAGTACTGCAACTGACTCAGGAATGATGTTTTCATTGGTGTTGCCTCACGTTCCCTTCATCAAATGATAGGGACCCTCGCCCGCAGACTATGGGTCGTGAGTTGTGAGGCAAGCAGTTTTGGGATGAATGGTCGAAGGTCTGAGCCGAATGGTCGAAGAGATGTCAGCTTTCTTTTCCGAGGAGAAGGCGCAGCTTGTCTTTCTGATATCGGCTCAACTTAAGTTCCTGTCCGCTAGTCATCACCACGCGATGGTGGCCATGAAACCAAGGCTGGACTTCGCGGATACGTTGCACGTTGACGATTGTGGAACGATGGATGCGCATAAACTTGTCCGGATCAAGCTTTGCTTCCATTTCGTTCATGTTGCCGCGGATCAGATGTGATGTCGGGCCGCCGTGGAGGCGCAGATAGTTGCCTTCAGCTTCAATCCAGTCGAGGTCGCGAACGTTAAAGAAGAGAAAGCGACCTTTCGCGGGAACGGGAATTCGTTCCAGATAATCTTTCTTCTTGCTCATCTCTTCCAGCAGGCGCGAGAGTTGATGATTGGGCGTCTGCTGCTTTCCCATCTGCAAAGTGCGGCGAGCACGAAGCAAGGAATCGCGAAAGCGGTCCTCAGAAAACGGTTTCAAGAGGTAATCACGCGCGTGCGCCTCAAATGCCTGCAACGCATAGCGATCGTATGCCGTTACAAAAATGGTGACTGGCATTTCATGTTTTCCTACGGTGCGGATTACATCCAACCCATCGAACTCCGGGAGCTGAACGTCGAGGAAGACCAAGTCTGGTTTTTGCTCGCGAATTGCTGTGACAGCAGACTCGCCGTCGCCGCATTCGCCGGCAACCTCAAATTCCGGAAATGTCTTCAGATGTTTGCGAATGCTGCGCCGCGCCAGCGGTTCGTCATCGACAATGAGCGCCTCATATTTCATGGCTTACCAGCCTTTGACGCCAGCGCCGTCGTTATGTCACCAGTGGCGGGAAGAGTTAATTTCACCGCTACGCCGCCACCTTCACGGTTGGCGATCTCAAAGGAATGCCGGCCGTTATAAAGCTGTTCCAGACGTGCACGAGTGTTGGCGAGTCCAATGCCGCGGTTGGGCGATGAGCCGCCATTTTCCATGCTGCCAATGCAATTCCGCACCTCCAGCAGCAAGTGTCCGTTGGAGCGCTGCGCAACAATGCTGATGCGGTCTGCCTGCCTGTGCTTGCCGATTCCGTGGCGCACTGCGTTTTCGACCAACGGCTGTAGGATCATTGTGGGCACTTCGCAGACGAGAGCAGAGGCGGCAATCTCCTTCTCAATGACCAAGCGATCCTTAAAGCGAGTTTGTTCAATGCTGATGTAGCACTCAAGGAGTTCGAGTTCCTGTTGCAACGGTACGGCAGGCTGGTCGATCTTGTTCAGCGAAGCGCGGAGAAGGTCGCTTAGCTTGAGCACCATCTGGCGGGCTGCTTGCGGATCTTCAGAGATAAGCGTGGAGATGGAGTTCAAGGTGTTGAACAGGAAATGCGGATGCAACTGCATGTTGAGCACTTGCAGTTGGGCGTTGGCCAGATCGGTTTCCATCCGCGACCATGCCAGTTCACGCGCCCGCGACTGCTCGTAATAGTAAAAGCCGTGATTCAGGGCCACGATGACCCAATATGTGAGCAGGTTGATGTGTCCTTTAAAGGTGGCAAAA
Organism: Terriglobales bacterium; assembly: GCA_030150795.1. The sequence goes on from JASLFF010000418.1 coordinate 5,544, forward strand.
AAATACATAACCCGCCAGTACGTCAGCTTGTAACCGGGGTTGGTTATGTAATTCAACCGGACCTGGATTGCCAACTGCAGAAGTGAAATTACAACCCCTACTGCCAGATGCACAGACACGGAAGAAAGCCAGTTATCCGACCTGATGCGAAAACGGCGGCAGAAAAACAACACAAGGGGAGTGAGAGCTGCCCAGATATACCAATCGCTTGCAGCGACAAGGAACTCATGCCAAAAGCTGTCGGGCCTGCCGCGAGCGAGGGCAAAGACGTAAGCCTGAACTGAGAAAGTGACGACGATAAGAGTCCAGGCGACGAAAATCAGGGCCCACTGGAGGAAACGCCGCATTCGTGTAGTAAGGGCTAAAGGCATCGATCAGCTCTGGAGGAATCATACGCCCGAGACTGGTAATCCCCAGACGGGTTTGCCGGCGCTGGATTTCCAGAACCTACTGCACCCTTTGCAGCCGCTCAATCAGCTTTTGGGCGAGGTTATCTTCTGATTCTGACCACAGTATCCGTCCGCTGACGCCACAATTCTTTTCTACCGCGCTGGTGAAAGCGACCAGTTTTTGGACGTTGGCCTTGATCCGCTGCTCCAAAACACTGGTGAAGTCGGCCTCCTCAAAGAGGAAGGGAGCGTCCAGGCCGAAGTCGACCTGAATGTGGCCATTCTCCTGAAACGTGCCTTCTTCAAACTGGGTCCCAAAGGCGATGAACTTTACGGTTTGGGGACGCAAGACCCAGGTCTCATCCAGATCGCCTTCTTTCGTCGGCACCCAAAGGTCCCAGAGAACGTCCAATTCGTAAGCATTATCTTCATGCAGGAACTCGCTTGCCAGCAGCAGGGCCCGCTCGGGGTCGGCACGGTAGTCGAAAGTTTCCTGAAATATGATGGGCTGGTCCCAGGAAATACTGCGGATGCCCATATAGCCGATGCCGGGACGATCGGCAGAGAAAGGGAACTGCTTGAGCACGGAAAGCAGCCGAGGAAGCATTTCCGCTTCCTGAAAGCTGGGAAACCAGATACTTAGATAAAGACGATCAGCCATAATCCTGAAATATTGTAATCTGAGACACGGGTGTAGAGTTATCGAGCGGATATGCAGCAACAGGGCGCGCTGCTTGTCTCGCGGAATCATTGGATTTGAGGCTTGGAGACAGAGATGCAAAAGTTGCCTGTTTTCCCGATCACTGTTTTTCTGCTCTTTTTGATGAGCGGGTTCTCTGCTCGCGCTCAACAGCCGGCGGAAAAGAAGCCACTCATAGAAACACCCTCAATGCGCCTGGCGGCGGCCAAAAACGTGTTTATCACTCGTACGCACGGGAGCCGGATCCCGATGGATGTAATCAGGTCCACGATGGAAGGCTGGGAAAGATTCACTTTCGTCGAGACGGCGGAGAAAGCCGACCTGATCATTGAGATCGCTTCTACAGGAGATTCGGGCGTACAGGTTTCAAGTTCGTCTAAGGTTTCACCGGAGACGGGCCACGAAGAGAAATCCAATTCGAGCCGCAAAGACATCTCTCCAACCGACATCAGGATGACAGTTTTTGACTCTCGCAACAAACGACCTCTGTGGGCCGCCTCTGAGAGTGTGAAGTTTGCCATGAAGGAAAAGGGCAAAGAGAACAATTTAGTCGAAGCTGCCGAGCGGCTGGCTGCAAAGTTTCATGACCGGCTGGAGCTGCCCGCGAAATAAAGATTTTCTTAGTTCCCTAAATAAAGATTTTCTTAGTTCTCTAAGGTGCAGTGAATTGCACAAGGATGAAAATCAGAAAAAAATAAAGTTGTGTTAAGCCAGTGTTTATGCGGGTAATCGCACAACCCCGCTCAATGTAGCTGAATCTTACTCGTTATTGTGCGCCACTCAAGCTCCCTTGTTCGTAGAGGGGCGTCCGCCTTCGTCGTACTAGTTCTGTTCGTTGCAGCAGTAGCTGTACGCAGTAACGCCCAAGCTTCCACCCAAGGCCAATGGACGGCGGTTTCCAACTGGCCCACCCGAGCCGTTCACACCACTTTGCTTCCGGATGGCCGTGTCTTTTTTGTTTCTTATTATGATGAGTCGCTGCACCCCAATATCTGGGACCCGGTGAGTAACACGTTCACTGCCACAGCAGCTTCTTCTTTCAGGTTGTTCTGCGCCGGCCATACCACACTGGCTGATGGACGTGTGTTTATTGCCGGCGGTCACATTGCCGACTTTACGGGATATCCGCATGCTGTGATATTTGATCCGGCGACGAATGGGTTTACTTCATTGCCGGACATGAATACCGGCCGCTGGTATCCCACGGCAACGACCTTGCCCAATGGCGATGTGCTGGTGGTTTCCGGCGACATCAACGCAAATACCAATGTAGACACGCTTCCACAGGTCTTCCAATTTTCCACCAAGACGTGGCGCAACCTCACGACGGCACAACTGTCTCAACCGCTTTATCCCAACATGTTGGTGGCGCCGAACGGTAAAGTCTTCAATGCCGGCCCCAGCCGCCAGACGCGTTATCTAAATACAGCAGGAACAGGAGCGTGGACCAACGTTGCGGTGCTGAACTTCGGCGGAGTTCGCGACTACGGTCCAGCAGTAATGTATTCCCCGGGCAAAGTCCTGGACGTTGGCGGCTCCGATCCTCCGACTGCTACGGCCGAAGTCATTGACCTGAACGCGACTACGCCTGCGTGGAAATTCACCAGCAGCATGCATTTTCCGCGGCGTCAGCATAATGCAGTCATCCTGCCGGATGGAAAAGTCTTTATTGTAGGCGGAAGCAGCGCAGGCGGATTTGACACTTCCACTTCTCCGGTGCTGCCGACAGAAATGTGGGACCCTGCCACGGGACAATTTACGGTGATGGCCAGCATAGCTGTCTATCGTGGCTATCATTCCACGGCGCTGTTATTGGCAGATGGCCGCGTGCTGTCTGCAGGCGGTAACGTAGGCGGCCCAAATGCTCAGTTGTTCTCGCCGCCTTATCTTTTTGCGGGAACGCGACCCAGCATCGCTTCAGCTCCAACCAGCGCGGGGTACGGACAGACGGTTTTCGTTGGGACGCCGGATGCAGCTTCCGTCAGCAAGGTGACTCTATTGAAGCAAGCTTCTGTCACGCACACCAACAGCATGAGCCAGGGATTCCAGACCCTGAGCTTCACCATGACCAGCACAGGGCTCAACGTGACTATGCCGGCAAATGCAAACCTGGCGACGCCCGGATATTACATGCTGTTTATCCTGAACGGCGCTGGCGTGCCATCTGTCGGCAGCATTATCCAGATTTCTGCGACTGCGGCGGCGGTCGGAACCGTGACCGGTAAAGTCACGAATACAGCAGGCGCGCCGATTTCAGGCGCTTCCGTTTCCGCTGATGGCAATGGCGCTATCACCGGCTCTGACGGCGGCTATACCTTGCAGCTTCCCGGGGGGACAGCAACTCTTACGGCTGCTCTTGCCGGATATCAGAATGCCTCAGAGAGCGTAACGGTCACATCAGGACAAAGCACGCAGGCAGCCACGCTGCAAATCCAGCCCACCAATCCTGGCAATGTGACTGGCTCGGTAGTGAACAGTAGTGGCACAGGGCTTTCCGGGGCTACAGTCTCCGCCGCAGGATTAAGTACTACCAGCGCAGCCGACGGTAGTTACATGCTGAGTAATCTCCCGGCGGGACAAACGACGATCCAGGCTTCTCTTACGGGATTTCAGTCAGGTTCAGCTTCCGTGGCGGTGGTTGCCGGCACCACAACGGCTGCTCCAGCCATCACACTGGTTTCCGGCAGCGGATCAATCACCGGGAGCGTAAAGAACACATCGGGAGGAGCGATTGTGGGCGCTTCTGTTGGATTTGGCGGCGGTACTGCTACCACGGACGCAAACGGAAATTACACTTTAACCGGCGTACCGGTCGGGACGGTGCAACTGGTAGCCTCAGCCAGCGGTTTCCAGAGCTCAACCCAGAGCGTCACCGTTACAGGCGGAAATACCAGCACGGCAAATTTCACGCTGGCAGCAGGCGCTACTGCTGGAACTGTGACAGGAAAAATCACCAATGCTTCCAGCGGTGCGATTGTTGCAGCAGCCACGGTAAGCTGGAGCGGCGGATCAACCACCACTAACACCAGCGGCATTTATACGCTGACGAATGTCACCGCCGGGACCCAGAACATCACCGCCGTCAAAACCGGCTATCTGACTCGTACGCTCGCCGTCGGCGTGACGGGAGGCGCAACCAGCACTCTCAATATTCCCATTGCAACCGCCGGAAAAATCTCTGTGAAAGTTGTTACGTCTGCCGGAGCTGTCGTCAGCGGTGCAACTGTAACGATCAAGGGAGGAGTAGTCGCAACTACTGTCTCTGGATCCAGCGGTTCTACCGGGTTATTTACCACCAACTGGATTCCAGTGGGCACGTACACCGTTACGGTTGCCAAGAGCGGCTTTGCCACACAGACTAAAACCACAACCGTTTCCAGTGGCGTAACCACGTCACTCACGTTCACGGGATTCTAGGAGAGAACAGAATGAAAAACGGCCAAAATACCAATTTGCTGATGATCGCCGTCATCGTTTCTTTTCTGGCTTCCTCTTTGGGGCCCAGCGCGGCGGCGCAAACCTATACCGCTACCGATCTGGGCACTCTTCATGCCGGCAGCGCACGTGTGCACGGCGTGAATGAGTCCGGGCAGGCCGTGGGCGCTTCCGGGCATCCGCACGGTGCGGATACGCATGCGTTTTTCTGGCAGAAGCAGGTAGGCATTCGCGATCTGGGCACACTGCCCGGAGGCGACTACAGCGCTGCTTACGCCATCAATGACTCAGGCCTGGTGGTAGGCACTTCAAACACGGCAACCAGCACGCACGCGTTTTCCTGGACTCAAGCCCAGGGTCTTACCGATCTTGGAACTCTTCCGGGCACAAACGCGAGTTCAGCGCTTGCCATCAACAATCAGGGCCAGATTGTGGGTAGCTCCGGGAACCATGCAGCTATATGGTCCGGCGGTAGCATTCAGGATCTAGGCACCCTTGGCGGCGCGACGAGTGAAGCGCATGGCATCAATAATGCGGGCGCGGTTGTCGGAGTGTCTGATACCAGCACTGGCCCACATGCCTTTTTGTGGCAAAGCGGCGCCATGCAGGACCTGGGCCTGCTTCCCGGCGATACCAGCAGCCGCGCCGACCATATAAATGACAGCGGAATGGTCGTTGGATCGTCGGAAGGTAGCGGAGGCGTTCGCGCTTTCGTATGGACCAGCGCTGCCGGTATGCAGCCGCTGGCTTCTGACGGAACTTACAGTGAAGCATTTGACATCAACAACGCCGGCCAGGTGGTGGGTGAAGAAGCTTCGGCTCTTGGCACGCGGGCATTTCTGTGGACTGCCAAAGCGGGATTGATCGACCTGAACGAAGCCGTTTCCAATCTA
>JASLFF010000814.1 GCA_030150795.1 Terriglobales bacterium
TGGGCGGAGCCGCGCTCGCACTAAGACTTGCCAATAGCAGAAAGCACAACATCGAGAGTTGCCGGGGGCGAGATGGCATGGAGTAAGCCGTGTATGGATGAAACCGGTCCTTGAGCAGGACCGGCTTTATCAGTGTGTTCAGTGTAAATCAGTGGTGAAAGTCACTTACTCCCACCTCTTGAAGATCAGTGATCCATTGGTACCGCCGAAACCAAACGAATTGGAAAGAGCGATGTTCAGCCGCGCCTTGCGGGCCACGTTCGGCACGTAATCCAGATCACATGCAGGATCGGGGTTCTTTAGGTTGATGGTAGGCGGAAGAATCTGGTCACGGAGCGCCAGTATTGTGATGCCCGCTTCCAGCCCTCCGGCTCCGCCCAGCAAGTGTCCCGTCATGGATTTCGTGGAACTCACGGGAGTTTTTGTGTCTGCGCCAAATGTCCGCTTAATGGCCATTGTTTCCAGCGCGTCGCCAATCGGCGTGGACGTTCCATGGGCATTCACGTAATCAATGTCGGATGGGCTGATCTTCGCATCGTGGATCGCGTTGGTCATCACGCGCCAACCGCCTTCGCCTTCTTCCGCGGGCTGGGTAATGTGGTAAGCATCGGCGCTCATGCCATAGCCAATGATCTCCGCCATGATCTTTGCCCCGCGGTTTTTGGCATGCTCCAACTCTTCCAGCACCACTATGCCTGCGCCTTCACCAATCACAAAACCGTCTCGATCTTTGTCCCAGGGCCGGCTGGCGGTTTCCGGATCGTCATTGCGGGTGGAAAGCGCGCGCATGGCCGCAAACCCGCCCACGCCCATGGGCGTGATGGCCGCTTCTGATCCGCCGGCAATCATCACGTCCGCGTCGCAGCGCTGGATGATCCTGTAAGCGTCTCCAATGGCATGTGCGCTGGTGGTGCAGGCCGTGGCAGTGGCCTCATTTGGTCCCTTGGCTCCGTAGCGGATGCTCACGTGCCCTGCCGCCAGGTTCACGATTGCCGCCGGAATAAAGAAAGGAGATATCTTGCGCGGGCCGCCTTTCAGCAGCTCTGCATGCTCGCGCTCAATTACGTCAAAACCGCCGACGCCGGAGCCAATGTGCACGCCTACTCGCGTGGCATTTTCCGGCGTGATCTTGAGCTCTGACATCTTCATCGCCTCATCCGCCGCCGCCATGGCCAGGTGGATGAAGCGTCCCATCTTCTTGACTTCCTTTTTCTCGATAAATTTTAGAGGATCAAAGTCTTTAACTTCCGCCGCAATCTGGCAGGCGAACTGCGTGGTATCAAACCTGGTAATTTTGCCAACGCCGCTTTTGCCCGCAACAATGTTCTGCCAGACTTCAGTGCTGGTCTGCCCCACTGCGCAGATCAGCCCCATGCCCGTTACAACAACCCGCCTGGCCAATCACTTGCCGCCTTTCGCATGCTTTTCAATGTAATCGACCGCATCTTTTACGGTGCGGATCTTTTCTGCATCCTCGTCAGGAATCTCAATGTCAAAGGCCTCTTCAAATGCCATCACCAGTTCCACTGTGTCCAGTGAATCTGCGCCCAGATCGTCCACGAAGGAGGCATTGGGCGTAACTTCGCCTTCATCCACTCCCAGCTGTTCTACAATAATTTGTTTCACTTTATCTTCAACGGCTGCTGCCATAGGCTTAGTGTCTCCTTCTAGTGTGTACTCAAACTTTGTTGCTAAAAAATTGCCTGCTTGAAAATTGCTTGCGCTCTTACTGCTTTACTGACTTTGCGTTCTTCTGGATGTAATCAACGGCATTCTGCACAGTCACAATCTTTTCCGCGTCCTCATCCGGAATTTCAATCCCAAAAGTTTCCTCCAGCGCCATGATCAATTCCACGCGGTCCAGCGAATCGGCGCCAAGATCATCCACAAACGACGACGTGGCGGTCACATCTCCAGCCTCGACGCCCAACTGGTCCACAATAATCTGTTTTACCTTGTCCTCGACTCCCGGCATAGAGGCTCCCCTGCATACATGTCAAACCGGTTAGTGTAATTGCTCTAAAAATGCTGTGTAAAGGGCAGTGGCCGGTTTTTACTGCCCGCCGCCGGTATTCAGCAAAATGAGCAGCCGTTCATCACTGCCTCAAAAAGACTTTCGCGCCACCACCAGAGACTGCGGCATCGGTTCCAGCGGAACCAGCCGCGGCGTTTCCAATCCGGCATTGCGGCACATCGCAGCATACTCCGCCAGAGTGTATGCATCCCCTTTTGGAGTGCCGCCCAGCATGGTCAAACTGAACATCGCAGGTACCGGTGGTGAAACGCGATCATCGTTAGGCACAAACTCTAAGATTAACACCTGTCCACCGGGGTTGAGGGCCGCATAGGCTTTTTTCAGCATTTTTTCATTCTCAGTGGGATCAAAGTGATGAAGCAGGTTGGTGATCAAAACCGCATCAAACCCGGCGCCGTAATCCACCTCAAAGGCGCTGCCGGGCAGCAGATGGTAGCGGTCAGTTAGTCCCTGTTTCGCGGCATTGTCCCTGGCCACCTCAAGCACATTGGCCCAATCCAAGGCATAGATATGCGCTTTGGGGAGCCGCTGGGCCACTGTGATGCCAAAGAGTCCATGGCTGGCAGCAATATCCAGAATCTTGGCCGACGGGCGGGAACTTAGCTCTCCAGCCAGCAGGCCCGCCATAGTCTGCGCAGCCGGCATCATGATCGGCGCCATGCCTTTGGCGAATTCGATCCAGATTGGGTCATTCGGGGCCAGGCCATTATCTTCATCGGATGAGCCGCCGTTCCGTACCGCTACGCCAAGATGCTCA
>JASLFF010000225.1 GCA_030150795.1 Terriglobales bacterium
CGCTGCGGCTGAGCACCAGCGTTCCGGCTTTGAATTCAAAACGGTCCGAGCGGCCGCTGCCGCCGTCATTTTCACCCGCCGCTTTGCTTACCAATGCTCCTTGCGCCTGCATGGACGCTGCGGCAAAAGCCAGCACGGCAAACACAATGATTCTTTTCACGAATGTGGCCCTCCCAGGCCCGGCAAAACCATAGCAGCCGAAAAGAGCGGCTAGGTTACATTCGTGTTAAATTCAGCCGGGTCACCAGGGAAATCGGATTTCGTTTTGAATGTAAGGATTTGCAAAGCTTGAAGCTTGGCAAGCCATGTGGCGCACATCGACCACTATCACGGCAAAGGCCGCGAGTCTGCGTCTAGTCGTCCCCAAAGATCAGCGGCGAATCCCACACACTCCGCGCGAGCGCGTTTGCGTCCGGAGCAACTCTGGCCTGCAGCTTGGAATCTCACTCCGCAATGGGAATATTTGGCCGGGGCCTCATTTATATGGAATCACGCTGCATTCGTCTTTTTTGTTTCATTACTACGGCAGTTATCGCTCTAACCACATTCATTGGCTGCGGGTCGCAGGGAATTGGAAACCCGGGACCTGGTTCACCAACCCTGACATTTTCTGCAAGCAGCACTGCCATCAGCAACGGGCAAAGCGTGACGCTATCATGGCAGACAACCAACGCTTCATCGGTAACAATTACTGCGACTGCCGGTGGCGCATCGCGCACCGTGACGAATAGCTCGCAGGCATCGGGCAGCGTCTCGGATTCTCCGACACAGACGACGGTTTATAGCGCTGTAGCGAATGGAAGTTCGGGATCAACTCCTGCGCAAACGGTTACCGTGAGCGTGGCACAACCCGTTCCACCGCAAGTCACGTCCTTCACAGCGAGCCCGACATCGGTCAATGTTGGTCAAACGACCACGGTTACCTGGGCTACAACCAATGCGACTTCGGTCAACATCAACCCGCCTGTATTCAATCCTGAAGACGGCATCACCCTTCCGACATCGGGCTCAGCCAACCCGCCTGTAACTGCGACGACGACATTCACTATCACTGCGACAGGTCCGGGAGGAACTTCTGCGCCTCAATCCGTAACCGTGACCGTTCCTTTTAACCTCAGCCTGAGCGTTACGCCGGCGACAATTGCCGCCGGGCAGCAGGCTACACTGAGCTGGCAAGTGAGCGGCGGAACAACTTCATCACTGGCGATCGATAACGGCGTCTGTTCTCCGTGTACGCTGCCTCAAGGCACAGCAAGCGTCTCCCCGAGCGCAACGACCACTTACACCGCGACAGCCATAGCGCCCGATGGCACACCGATCAAGCAGAGCGCAACAATCACCGTTTCAACTCCAGCAGCAGGCGCCATCAAACACATCTTCTTCATGTTGCAGGAAAATCGCTCGTTTGACATGTATCTGGGACAGCTCGGGGCTTACCGCACCGCCCGGCTGTCGCAGCTTGGCATCACTGATGCGCAAACCGTGGACGGCTTTGATCCCAACGTCGCGCTCTTCAACTTCCATACAGGAACTCACACCAAGCCGTTCCATGAACCGACCGTCTGTACGGAAAACCTGACTCCCGCTTGGGATGAAAGCCATCATGATGTTGCGTTGACCGGCGGCGATGCAGCATGGAATACAACAACAACCTTTACAAATTCATCCTTCGCGATGAACAATTTCCTCGACACCACTGGTTCGGTGACGCAGAGTTTCGATCCTAATGGCACGCGGGCCCTGGGTTTCTACAACAAGGATGACTTACCTTATTACTATGATCTGGCAACATTCTTTGCCACGAGCGATAGCTGGCACTCGCCCATTCTGGCCAACACATTTCCGAACCGCTTCTACCTGATGGCAGGGACATCTTTTGGACACGAATATCCGGATGGCGACGCGAACCATCCCAAATACGCGGCCAAGACGATTTTCCGCGCGATGAATGATGCCAATGTGAGCTGGACTTATTACTACAAGGATGGGATTTTCCTCGCCCAATTTCAGGATTTCTTTGATCCCGCCATCCAACCTAAAACCGTCCCGGTCAGCGATTTATTGAGCCGGCTGGGCGGCGTGTGCAGCGGCAATCCATGCGACCCCGATAAGGCTTTGCCGCAGGTGATCTTTATCGATAGTCCGTCCGGCGGCAGCGGACTGGATGAGCATCCGGATAGCAACGTTCAAAAGGGCGCCGCTTTCGTGCAATCGATCATTTCAGCCCTCATGAACAGCGATGCGTGGAACGATTCTATTTTTATCCTGAGCTATGACGAAGGGGGCGGACTTTATGATCACGTGCCCCCGTTCACTGTGCCATTACCGGACGGGATTGCCCCGGGCAACTGTCCAGATCCGAATAACGGATCTTTCGGCTACTGCAGAGTGGGGACACTGGGAGGCACCTTTGACCTTACGGGCTTCCGCGTTCCGGTGATTGTGATCTCGCCCTTTGCCAAACCGCACTTTGTCTCGCATACACCACGCGACTACACTGCAATTCTGGCGTTCATTGAGAAGACATTCAACATTCCGTCGCTTAGCGCGCGCGATGCATTCTGGCAGGACCCTTCACGCGATATGAGCGAATTCTTTGACTTCAGCGCGCCCAATTTATTGCAGGCGCCTACCGGCGTTCCCTGGACCCAGTTCCTGCCGGCACAGCCGACAACCGGTCTGTGCGATCAGACCAAGGAGGCCGGCCCGACCTTTTAAGGCGGGCGCTGGTAATCATATTGAAAGCGTCCTGGGGGATCGAGTTGAAAGAGCCCGGAATGCCCGGAAACGCGACTCGCTGGGCCTCTTCAAACACGCCTGCGCCGTTGCTTTGAAACACATCCAGAGATTGGCAGAAGTGGACGGACCAGAATGCTGCTTACAATGGAAGGCAAACGCATAGGAAGGGACCTCACTGTGGAATGTCAGGCACCGAAGGAAGGCGCTGCGGAGGGGAACGATCTGGCCCGGAGGTCTTCGCCCAAGCCTGCTGCTTGCAACTGAGATAGAGCTCTGCCCAGCAGGGTTGCCGCATGTAGGACGCGTCACATCTCAGGCGCTCCTCCGAGATGGCTGATTTTTTAAGTCAAGTTGATTCACGGATAGACCAGTTAGATTCTCCCGCAGTGCAATGCAAGTGCTGTGATCCGCCAAAATTAAAATCTGACGTGATTTCAACAGCTTCCACGGAGGCCAACTGCCATGCATAGGTGCAATTTTCAATTTTTCTAGTACGGTGCAGGCCCGAATCTGATATCGGGAAAATTGGCAATTTTGGAGAAGACGCGTTCTCCCTGGCCCAATATGATCAGCCCGATTGCACCAGCGCGGAGAGGGCAATATGAAAGTGATGATCTGGTTCTTGATAGCGGTAGTTTTGTTGCTTGGCTGTTCGGGGTTGGCCACAGCCCAATGCGCCGGAAATAGCAATGTGGGAGGCTTTGACCTGCTCCAGACCGCAAGCGGGTCCCAGGACAATCTAAGCAGCTTAGGCCTTGGCACCGTAAGCTTTTCAGGAGTGCCCTTGCCTTTCGCTGGGCTAGGTTCTACAGACACCATTGTGTGCCGCATTACGCCGCTCCCTAATTCAATCCCTTCTGGGGGAGCAACGCTGAATATCCAAATCGTGGCCTTGCTTCTGCAGGGTAGCGCCATCTACAACGGTCAGAGCGTAACTGTATACGCCACGATCAACCAGACGCAGAACGCTCAGGGCGTTTACACCATTCCTCTGAGCGCGTTGCCGGCGCCGGACCAATCCCAGCTTGGAGCTTCCAGCGGAACAATGACAGTGGGTTCAAACGGCGCGTTTAACACAAACTCACTTAACATCCAAGCCGATCTTATCGTCGTGCCTCAGGGATCCCCTGTCACGGCGACCCCGATCTTTACCGCGCCCATGCCGGCTGACACTCTCTCCTCAAGCGGCGGTTCCTGGAGCAGCACACGCCCCTCGGGGTATCCAGGTTCTTCGATTTTTCCACCTGGCAACTCCAGCATTTCAGCCCCCGCCTTTTATGTGGTCCAGCCTGGATCGGGAGGTTCTGTGGTCACCCTATTCACCAGCCGCTACCTCAGGCTGTCGCTGTACGCTCTGAGTGTTCTTCTGGTTGGCATGGCGGTCGTGAAAGTCAGGTCCAGTATCCGCGACGGTCGTTTAACGCTGCGTCCGGCATACTACCTCTCTATGGCCGCTATCTTCTGCGTTTTCGCCTGGAAATCAGGCACCCTCATTGCCCCCAACATTGTTCACGCCAAGACATGTTGTTTCCCTGGGTTCACGCAATGTGTAACGCCTACCGCAACCATTGTCGAAAGTGGCGTGGTTGTCGTGCATCAAGCTGCAGCCCCTATATGCGTTACCTGTCCTCAATGTCCGGGCAGCGGATTTTAGTCTTTGGCGATGCTTCGGCACTTTCGAAAACACCGGAGATGACAATCTGTCAGATAGACACCTGGTGCCAACTCAGAGGGTCTATCTAATGAGCTGCTTAAACTTTTGTAACGGACTACTAATTACGGTTAGCTAAGTACCTTTTTCAGCAGAATTCCTGGTTCATCACTGCCCGTTTGAGTGATAATGTGGCCAGAGGATTGACGGACATGCCAGCAGCACGCGGTTTCTTTGCTCTTCTATTGATTCTTTCGGGAAGTTACCTTACAGCCCAAACCGGAACACCTGCGGCGCAAGCCAGCCCAACAGATGCGATCTTTACCATCTCGATTGCAGCGCCGATCTCGGCCAAAGACGTTCAAGTGCGGTATTTCCTCACGGACCAGTCAGGCGAGCGCTGGACATCGACGGCGACCGCGGCGAGCAGTGACAAATTGGTGATCCGTGCCGACGACGCCAGCAAGACGCCGAAAACATTCAACGCTTTTGCGTACGCGCCCGGCTGCCAGTTTGTAACCTTCACTGCTCAAGATCTGGCATCCAGCACGCGGCAAGGCGACTTCCAGTGCCAGAAGCTGCCGACCGTTGAGTTGCGCGGAAAAATCGCGCTGCCTGCCGGAGACCACCAAATGCAGGTGGAATCAATGTACGTGGTGCGCTGGGCAGGAAAATTCTTTTCCGTTCCCGGCCTCTCAATCTCACCACTTGCCGTAACAAAAGCCACGGTGGACGCGGACGGAAGCTTCATTATGGACCTGCCTGACTTCACTCTTGACCCGCTGTGGAACTCGCTTTCGAATGATGCCACGCTGATGTTTTTCCTGACTGACAGCGTGAGCGGGCATCGCGTAGCGGGGCTGAAAGCTCCGGCTGCGCTTTCGCGCGGGGGAAATCTGAAAGTGGCGGCCACTTATCCTGAGGTTACGTTTACCCTTCGGCAGGGCCACACGGCGGCGAAGGCAGTAAAAGCCACGCAAGCAGCGAAATAAGGGCCAATCCACAGGCATTTCAAAATTCCTCAGATCGCTTGTCGGGACCTGTCAGGACGAGGCTGAGGAATTCCTTGGCCAAATTCGCGAGATCGCTTGTGCTGGAAAATTAGCTACGATGAAGCGGGTAGTGGGTCAGTTTGAATTTGCACAGGGGCATCGCGGGTAGTGGGACGCGGTATTCCCCAGCTAAATGCATCGGTTCCGATATGAAGATCATCAGCGGGAATCCTGATCCGCAGCATATAAGCACCAGTTATGTAGAGCGCCAGAATCTTTCCATGAGAATGGGAATGCGCCGTTTCACCCGCCTCACGAACGGGTTCTCGAAGAAAATCGACAATCATATTGCCGCTGTTTCGATTTACTTCATGCACTACAATTTTTGCCGCATTCATCAGACTATCCGGGTGACACCGGCAATGGAGGCTGGCATTACAAACCATGCATGGACCATCTAAGATCTCTGCGCGATCATGCCGGAAGCGATTGCCACGGAGTCGATTATCGAGAAAACCTAATACTTAAGGCCCTAAGGGGAAGCCCAAATGGTCGTATTTTGGCAAATAAACAGTGAATGAAATGAGTCAAAAAAACGCATCCGGGTATTGGCATTATGTAAGGTGGTATCTTGATCGCCTGCCCCTTTGACGCTATACTCCGCGGTCCCCAATGGGATACAGTACTCAGCAGTAGCCAACATTTACAGGCAGGGACCCATTTATGACCAAG
>JASLFF010000271.1 GCA_030150795.1 Terriglobales bacterium
TCTCTGCCCGGTCACTTCCCTGGCTTCACCGCCTCCTGGTACCACGAGTCCAGTGCGCGCTTCATCTCCTTCATCGCGACAGCATCGTTATAGACCATGTGGCCGCCCTTGAAATCTGCAAAGGTGATGTTCTTGCGATAGTCAGGCTCCAGGCGCAGATGCTGGAATGTATAGGCGCTGGCATAAAACGGCGTGGCCAGGTCATACATGCCTTCCATCACCAGAACTTTCAGATATTTATTTTTCGCCATGGCCGATTGCAGCTTCGTCGCCGTTTGCGGGTAGCCTCCGATCCCCGCACTAAAGTCCATCGCCGTGCCCCAATCCCATGCACGGTTGATGCCCTCATAATTCCAGATCACATAGGGCAGTTCGGATTTGTATCCCAGCTCACTGCCGGCGTAATCGTTCATCACGGCGTTGAAGGCGGGCATCAGTGCCGCCATGGCAGGATCAAAGAACGGCTCGTGCGCGCTGCTCAGCGGCAGGGGCGAGGCAACACGTCCGTCAACGCGCCCGACTTCGAGTTTGCGGTCTTTGAGCAGGTTGTGCATGAAGACCTGAGGCTCAATGCGAAGGTCGTTCTCTTCAATCAGCTCCGGCTTCAGTCCTGTGTATGCGGCAAGTTGCTCGATGATCTGCTTGCGTTTCTCGGGCGACAGAGCATTTCCCAGGGCCAGGGCCTGAGCATAGTCGGTGGCGCACCATTGCTCCACTTTCTTGATGGTGGCTTCAAGATTGACCGTGAGTTCCGCCGCCAGCTTCTTGTGGTACGCCGCGATCATGGTATAGCTGGGGACAATCACTTGGTACGGAAGATCGTTCATGTTGCCGGATAGCAGTGTGGTGAAATCCAGGCCAACCGAGAGCAGGGCCACGCCATTGACCGGAATGTAATTGTCCGCCAGATGGTTCACCAATGCGGCGGCGCGCGTGGTGCCGTAACTCTCGCCAAATAGAAACAGCGGCGAGCGCCAGCGCTGGTAGCGCGAAAGGTAAATCCTGATGAAACGACAGAAGGCGTCGGCATCGCCCATCACGTTGTAAAACTTTTTCGTAAGATCAGCGCGGACGCGACTGTAACCAGTCCCCGGCGCGTCAATAAACACCAGATCGGTACGGTCTAAGATCGTCTCGGGGTTATCCACTGTGACGTAGGGAGGCGCGGGAACGCCGCCATCCGGTTCCAGCTTGATTTTGCGCGGACCGAGCGCGCCCATGTGCAGCCATGCCGTCGCGGTGCCAGGACCGCCGTTGAATACAAAGGTCAGCGGCCGTGTGCGCGCATCCTCGCCGTCGAGCGTATAAGCAGTAAAAAAGATCGCCGCTTCCGTGGGGCCGCTTTCGGGCTTGAGCAATATGCGTCCTGTGGTGGCGGTGTACTTCAGCGGCTTGCCTCCGACCGTGATTTGGTGGTGCGTTACCACGGACGCGCCATCCGCCAGCGGATCGTCTTCATGCCCGGGCTCTCGCCCGAGTTCATGCGCTGGCTGCGCGGCTGGCGCTGTGTCGGCTTTTTGTTGTGATGGCCGCTGCGGCGCAGATTGCTGGGCTGTGGCTATAGATAGTGTGGTGAGAACAAGCAAAGCGAGGCGGATCATGGAGGCTGGGAACCCTTTCGTCGTGCTGAGATGACGAAACGGGACATTATAGAGTTGGCAACGGGGAAAATGGGAGGTCAGGGATTGGGCTGGCGCCATTTTTCGATTGACATAAAAGCGAACAAATAGTAAAAGTTCTAGATCGGCGCTGGGTGAGTTAATGGAGACCGGAACTCTGCTTTGTGGTTGAAACAACCTGCTAAGAGGTTCACAATCTCAGCACTCGTTAGCTCTTATCCTCGAAACGGGCAGAAACTGAGACCCCCTTGGGACACAACTGCGACAAAGAAACCATTCTTGTGGTGGATGACGAAGAGTCTCTACGCACCGTCGTCGTGGATCTGCTCGGCCATCTGGGGTATTGCACGCTTTCCGCGGCCAACGGCCCTGCAGCCATGGAATTGGCGGAGGGGTATCCCGGCAAAATTGACCTGCTGCTGACGGACGTGGTGATGCATCCGCTTCCCGGCCCGGTACTGGCTGAAAAACTGATGCGCTCACGGCCGGAGATGAAAGTGATCTTTATCTCGGGTTATGCCAACCCATCGCTGGCGCCGGATGGCGTTTTGAAGCCCGATACCGTGCTGGTGCACAAGCCCTTTACCATGAAGATCCTTTCCGCCAAGCTGCGTGAAGTGCTGGGAGATCCCCCAAAAGGCTAAACATTTCGGCCGGAAATATTGGGAAACCCTGAATTTTTGAAGATTGCCGGGAGCGGCGTTGGGGGCCCGAAGGCTGAAAATTAGCCATCAAAAGCTGTCTACGCCAGGACACAAGACAGAGATTTTCTGACACACAACCGCCGTTCAGCCACATCTTTAAGCTATTGATAATACAAAGACAGAGCTGCTTGGCCCCGCGGTTGCACTATCTCTTGCCGGCAACAATATTTGGAAAGGGGGCTCACCGTGAATAGTGGAGAGATGGCCGGCAGCAGAAACTTCTTGATCTGGATGGGACTGTGGATCGCCGCATTGATGGTCCTGCTGCCCGCGCTGGCCGGAAGCTAGGGAGTGCTTATTCCGGGAAAGGGCTTGCGATGGCAATCGACCCTCGCGTTGATCAAAGGGTTAAAGGTCGTCGGTTTAAAAGGATCTCGGTTTAAAGATCTTCGGTCAACGTTCATTGAGCAATTCCTGCGGCGTTACCTTTTCTGCCCTGGATTTGTATTCGCCCGGCGCACCATTTGGCAGGAAGACCCTGAAGCAGGTTCCAGCGCCGCCGGTGGCGCGTCGTGATCGAAAACGCAAAGTGCCGCGATGTTTTATTACCAAGCTGTTGGCCAGCCATAGTCCCAGCCCGGTGCCTTTGAGCTCTTTGGTGGTAAAGAACGGTTCCAGCACCCGGTTGCGCAGCTCTTTTGGTATGCCCGGCCCTTGATCATGAATGGTAAAAACCACGCCTGGAACGCCGTGCGAGCTGTCTTTGCGGAGACGGATGGAAAGGCAGCCGTGTTCGGGTGAGGCGTCAATGGCGTTGCCGATCAGGTTGGCAAAAACCTGGCGCAGTTCGCCGGGAAACCCGTGGATGCAAAACGCCGGGCCTTTTTTGAAATCGACTGTTATGTGCTTGGTTTCCATCTGCACCACGTACAACGCCAGAACGGATTGCACCATGTCCTGAAAATCCAGTTCCACGGCGATCTTGGTTTCACGATGGAACGAGAGAATCTGCTTCGTGATCTTGGCTACACGGTCCAGCTCTCTGGTCGCCTGTTTCAAAAATTCCTGGATTTGCTGCTGGTCAGCCGTATGCATGGCAAGATAAATCAGGTTGGTCAAGGCTTCCAGGGGGTTATTGATTTCATGAGCGATGGTTTGGGCCAGCCTGCCGGTGGCCGCCAGTTTTTCCGTGTGGCGCAGGGTTTCTTCCGCCAGCTTGCGCTCGGTAATGTTGGTCAAGACCACGATGGAGCCAAAACGCTGCTCGCCGCTCATCACCGGATCGGCTGTAATCAGAAACCAGTTTTGTCCCTGCTGCCGCTCAGCTACATACCGGGAAGTGTCAGGAAAGGTGAGAAAATCCGCGTTGCCCAGCACTTGGGTCAGTATGGTCACTGCATCCTGTCCAATAACTTCGCTGAAGGACCTGCCGCTCAACGCCGCAAAGGCCCGATTGCAGCGTACAACTTTGTTTTCTGTATCCAGCAGCACCAGGTATTCCGGCAGGGCGTCCACCGTGGATTGCCATTCCTGGGCGGATTGCCGCGAAATCAATTCCACCTGCTTGAGGCGCAGGAGAGATTTTACGGTCGCCACCAGCACAGTGGCATCAATGGGATGCGTAAGATATCCGTCGGCTCCGCCCTCAAGCGCCTGGGCCTTGCTCTCATTGCTCACGAATGACGCGGAGATTTGCAGCACCGGTACTGAGCGTGTAGCTGGATCACTCTTGATGCGACGGCAAACTTCATAGCCCGAAATGTCAGGCAGCTTCACATCAAGAATCACCAGGTCCGGACAAGATCTCACTCGTTCCAGCGCGTCTTTGCCGGTGGTAGACTGCTCCACTTCCAGGCCTGCGCGCGCCAGGATGCGCGAAAGCACGTAGCGGTTTTGCTCCGTGTCGTCCACCAGCAGGATTCGTGATGTTTTGCGCGCTGTCATCGCCGGCTATTTTTCTTCTGGTCCCGCAATGTCCATCTTGGCCAGTGAGCTCAACAACGATTCAGGAGAGAGTGAAGTGGTTACGTCACTCTTGGCGATCAGTCCAGCGGCCAGGTCGGTCAACCGCTTCTTCTCTTCGCCCGTCAGCAATTTTGACGTGTACACAATCACCGGCAGGCGGCGTGTCTGTTCCTGGTCACGTAGCTTCTGCAAAACTTCAAAGCCGCCCATCCCAGGCATTACCAGGTCAAGGATCACGGCATCCGGCTGCTCGCGATCGATGATGTCCAGCGCTTCCTGTCCATTATGCGCTTCCATCAGGTTCAGCCAGGGACGGTCGAGCAACTCGCGCAGGATATACAAGGACAAATCGTTGTCGTCCACCAGCAGAAGCTTCTTTGGTTTTTCCTGCCGGGTAACGCGGCGAACGTCCTGCAATAAGCTTGCGGCATCAAGCGGCTTGCTCACGGCCAAAGCAGCACCCAGATCCAGGGCTTTTGTGGAATCCTCTGGCGCAGTGATGGCCACAATCGGAATTTGCTCGCCTGGCTCCCCCGGTTTTGGGAAAAACCGGAGAAAATCCCATGCCGGATTCTCAATCTCCTGTATATCCAGTACCACTGCGCGGGGCTGGTGGCGTTCCAGCCATGTCTCTGCGCGCTCCACGCTTTGCATATGAATCAACTGAAATTCTGACGTCTTAAAAACAGAATCGATTAAGGAAAATGTCTGCGCCTCTGGTGCGATCAATAACACCGTGGGTCGTGAAAACTCCGGCGCCGGCATCTCTTCGCGCGATCCGGCCACGTCAGCTTCACCTTTATAGACGACCGGCAGTTCCACAAAGAAGCTCGATCCGCGCCCTAATTCGCTGGTCACCCATACTTTGCCACCCAGCAGCAAGGCCATTTTTCTGCACAGCGGCAGCCCCAGTCCGGTACCGCGATAGCGCTCCTGCAATGGATTTTCTATTTGAGAAAATTCCTGAAACACCGTCTCCAGGTGTTCCGGCGGAATGCCAATTCCTGTGTCCGTAACTTCAAACAGCACTGAGCCGCTGCCGCGCATCTCGGCGGAAATCTTTATTTCGCCCTGCGGCGTAAATTTAATTGCGTTGGAAATAAAGTTTCTCAGTATCTGTGAGACCTTGCCTTCATCTGTCCGCATAGGCGGCAGATTTGCGCCCTCTATAAAAACCAGGTCCACGGAAGTGTTGTCCGCCAGCAGCGGTTTCAGCATGCCCTTCAGAGCGCTGAACAGCTCCATCACCTCAAACGTCTTCACCCTGATCCGGACTTTTCCTGCTTCCACCTTGGCCAGATCGAGCAAGTCATTCACCATCTCGGATAATGTCTTCGCCGACTCCAGGATGAATCCCACCTGGGTTTCCTGATCGCCTGTCAGGTCTCCATCCAGCCGGTCCAGCAGTATCCGCGCAAGAGACATAATGGAGTTCAGAGGCGTGCGGAACTCATGCGATATGTTGGAAAGAAAACTGGTCTTCAAGTCTGATGCGCGCCGCAAATAATCCGCTCGCTCATCCAGTTCCGCATACAGCGCAACCACGCCGCGGTTTGTGTCTTCCAGTTCGCGATTCAGCAACGCCAGCTCTTCCTGCCGGGCGCGCAGTTCCTGCAATGTCTTCAGCAACTCGCGGTTTTGCCGGTCGATTTCCTCGTATGGGCTTTCCGGCGTCTTGCTATTGATCTTGTCATTCACGTCCTTCAGCCGCACAGGCGTAAGCAGCGGAGCGGAAAACGGCAGGTCTTTGCCCATCTTCACCACGGTTCCGGAAGGGTTGCTGATGATTTCGAAGTTGTCCATCAGCCGCTTGGTGCCTATAATGCCAAGGCCCATCCCTGTCTGGGAGCGATAACGGCCTTCAAGAATTTCATTCAGATTATCGATTCCCGGGCCGGTATCTGAAACCGTGATCACCAGTATCTGCGTCCGTCCGGTATCCACTTCAAAACTTACTTTTCCGCCACGAGCATAGCGATAGGCATTCCGCGCCATCTCTGAAGTTGCGGTGGCCAGCCGGATTTGCTCCTGATTGTCAAAGCCCAGTAGCGCGGCAATTTCTCGCGCTCGCTGGCGGGCCTGGACCACGTCGCGTTCATTCCGTAATGTAATGATGGAAAGCCGGTCGCTCATCAGGTTTCACTCGATCAAACTAGACTGATGCTGCTCCCCTCAGCACCAACACGCTGGCATCGTCGCGCTCCCTGCGGAAATCGCGTAACAAAACACCGGCAATCAGCGCCGGCTGCCGCGCCAGCAGGCCCGGATACCGCGAAAGGTCCCAGCGCGACTGCAACCCGTCAGAATGCATCACCAGAACGCCATCCTTAGGCCATTCAACTTTGAACTCCTGCACTCTCGCCATCACGTGTCCTAGCGTGCCATTGTGTGAAACCAGGCTGCGGCTCAGCGTATGACTTAGGATGCTCCCTGAGATGTTGCCGACGCCGGCATACGTCAATGTTCCTGCCAGCGTGCGCACTTCCGCGATGGCCGCTGCCGCGCCCCGGGTTTTCTTTAGTGCGTCGTGCAAGCGCGAGATCAAGCTTGCCGGGGATTCGCTGCTATGTGCGCGGAACACCCGTACCGCTTCATCCGCTGCGTCCGCTGCTTGCATGCCGTGGCCTAGCCCATCAGCCATCAGCACTATGCACCTGTCGCCATTGATTTCCCAGGCCAGGTTGTCGCCGGAAACCTTCTCACCGGCGAGCGGGGAGACCAGCCCGGCAAGCTCTACTGAGGATTTGCGCGAGTGCGCCCCATCTTCCTGCTGCTCTATGCGGGCGAAAACGGCTGTGCCTTTTGTGCTGGAAAATACGTCAAAGACCTCCGCCATGCGCCTGATCGCGCCCAGTCCGGTCCCAGGAGTGCCGCCGGTCGAGTATCCATCCTGCAGCGCGCGTGACAGATCAGCGATACCCGGCCCACGGTCCAGGGCCACGATATCCATTCTTGTTTCGTTCTTGGATTTGATGCCTGAAAGCAGCAGCTGCCCACCGCCGCCATAGACCACCGCATTTCGTGCAGCTTCAGTGATCACAATTGCCGTTTCACCTGATTTTGTTTCACTCAGGCCAAGCAAGGCGGCCATGCGCGCGCCGGCGCGCCGGGCTTCAGCCGTGGAACTGAAATCGGACAACGAGACCGTTTGAGAGAGAAACATTATTTCCAGCGGACCACGGTAACGCGCGTCCCTTTACCCGGCTCTGATTCAATATGAAAGTCGTTGACGAGTCTTTTGCTCCCGCCCAATCCCAGTCCCATGCCTCCACCGGTCGTGAAACCATCCCGTAAGGCGGCATCCACGTCGCTTATTCCAGGGCCGCGGTCTTCAAACACCAGCTTCAAACCGCTCTTGATGGAGTTCTCTACCTGCTCGATCATCATGTGGCCGCCCTTGCCGTGTTCCAGGGCGTTGCGTGCCAGTTCGCTCGCGGCGGTCACCAGTTTGGTCTGGTCCACCAGCGTGAACTTCATTTCAATGGCCCATTGCCGCACCTTCTGTCTTGCCACCACCACGTCGGAGGAAGTGGCAATTGGCACGGTCTCCTGCTTTGCAGATCTCATCCACCCAGCTCCGAATGGAAATCTCCGCGCAGTTCGTACAGCAGTTCCATTCCCGTTTCCACGTTCAGCGCGGTACGCACTCCGCTCAGTGACATGCCAAGCTCAACCAAAGTGATGGCCACCGCCGGCTGCATTCCCACTACCACGGTTTCGGCGTCCAGCACTCGCGCCATTGCCGCAATGTTCGCCAGCATTCTGCCGATGAATGAATCAACGATTTCCAGCGTTGAAATATCGATCAAGACCCCGCGGGAACTCCACTCGGAAATTTTTTCCGTCAGATCGTCCTGCAACTGCACCGCCAGCCGGTCATGCATGTCCACCTGGATTGTGACCAGCAGGAATTGCCCCATGCGCAGGATTGGAATGCGTTCCATTTACTCCTCCCGCCTGAGAAGCGTCTTTTTGCTGCTGTTGTTGTCGCCGTTGACTTTTGTCACCATCTGGCCGGTGCGCTGCAGGGCCAGGGCAAATGCGTCGGACAACTTTGCTTTCGTAATTACGCCGGCCAGGTCAATGCCCAGGTGCACGATGGTTTGCGCAATCTGCGGACGCACGCCGCTGATGATGCAGTCCGCGCCCATGAGGCGTGCAGCTGTAATCGTTTTCAGGAGATGCTGCGCCACCAGCGTGTCCACCGTGGGAACGCCCGTGATGTCGATGATCGCGACCCGCGAGTTCGTTTGCACCACAGCTTGCAGCAATGACTCCATCACCACCTGGGTCCGCGCGCTGTCCAGCGTGCCGATGATCGGCAGCGCCAGGATTCCTTCCCACAGCTTGACGACGGGCGTGGACAACTCCATTAATTCTTCTTGCTGCCGCGCGATGAACTTCTCGCGCGTCGACTGGAATGCGTCGGCCGTGATTAGCGCCAGCTTATCTACCAGCAGAGTTGTTTTCCATATGTCATCAAACAGACCCGCTGGATCGGAAGCGTTCTCTCGGCGCACGGCATTAAATATCGGCTGTTTTAATGAAAGGACAAAAGTCGCCGTTTCGCTGGTGGAGAAACCCTGCTTGGCCCGCGACGCGGAGATGGCGCTCAGGGTGTCTCGTGCCTGTCCCCAGGCTGGCCCATCGAGGTTGGCAAGGTCTCCGGACTTTACGCCAGCGGTAATAGCGCTCATTAATTCGCGCGATTGGGCATCGAGTTCCTCATCGCTCATCAGATCGGCGCGGCGCACGGAGGAGTTCATTTGCTTCAGCCAGTCTTGTCGTATCTCCTCCTGGTGCTTGTTGATCATCTCAGGCAATTTGCTCATCGATCCTCCAGATATTTTTCAGGTGCTTTCACAAGATCCGTTATGGAAGTATTTGGATTGCTTTTAAAAATGGGCAGGAAAAAGCAAACGCGGCAAAATCGCCCCAAGATGCAGCGGCTAAATTTGATGCAGATGGAAGCTGATATGCTGTCTGACGCTTAGGCCTGTGCTGGATCGGAATCCGGCACAAAAGTCTTCAGGGCTGCTTCCAGTTCTTTGGGGCCCGCCCACTTGGGGACCACATGCTCTACCCCAAAAAACTGGCATAGCTTCTTTTCCGTATCACCCATTACCGTCCACACAACCACGTGGATCTTGTGGAGCTTTTCCGTGGACTTCCAGTACCGCAATACTTCGAATCCGCTCTCTCTGGGGAAGGAAAGATCCAGCAGGATCAAGTCCGGCGCCGGCTTGGTTCCTTCCACCACGTCCTGCAAAAACAGGATGGCTGCTGCAATGTTGTTCAGCGCGATAACGTCCTGTGCCCCCAGCTTCTTCACTACTGCCGTGGACTGCCGCACATCTGCCGGCGTATCTTCAACGATCAAAACTCGACGCATATATTGTTTCAGAAGTGTTTCTAAACCCTTCTTCTACTTATTTTTCTACTCTTTCGGAAGGACAAATTCTATGTAGTCTCTCCGTTAGAAGCAAGCCCCCGGAACCCTAGTTTTGTAAAGAGACCTTAGCCGAGAGAGACGGGAAATGTTGCAAAATACCTTCGGGATGGCCTTATTACGCTGTTTCAATGGTTCCCGGAGCTGTGCAAAAAAGTACACTTTTTCAGCGAACCAACCAGATAAATGCGGCATCTATTCCCAAGACTAAGAGCCCCATTTTGCCCGAAGGTCCGGGTGTGCCGACAATCAAGGAGTAAACTATGCTCGCAAAATGCGCCAACCCATCCTGTTCTACTCCGCTGGTTTATTTGCGTGAAGGCAAGATCTTTATGGTTGAATCTCAGCAGCAGCCACGGGTTGAGTTGGTGAGCGCAGCCCCAACCAAACGTAAACCCGCCAGTCGTGTGGAGCATTTCTGGCTCTGCGGTCCATGCTCCGGCGAAATGACCCTCACCTATGATCGCCAGCGCGGCGTAGAGATCGTTCGAAAAGCAGTTGGCAAAGCGCTCCTGACGCGGCGCGCTGCCGCATCCTGATTTGCTTTTTTGCGCAAAGCTAACCCGCCTTGCGGCGGGTCATTTTTTTAGGGGTTTGGGCTTTCCTCATTGGGTGGCTGTGAGTATCGCTCGCGGTCGCGTTCTTCAATACGGCGCATGGCCCCAAGCAGAT
>JASLFF010000294.1 GCA_030150795.1 Terriglobales bacterium
GTTTTGCATCAACGGCGCTCGTAAATTGATGGATACTGTCTGTGGTTGTGGAATTGAAATTCGTGAGTCGCTCCTGAACAGTGGAGGAAAGAGAGATGATCTGAGTCGATACATCACTCTTAAACGAATTTATGTCGGCGCGCAACTCGGTTAGCGTTTCATTCAAATTGTCACGAATACCAGCAATGGCCGTTCCAGACTCCAATCGGCTTTCCCGAAACCCGTCACGCACCTGTGAAGCCAATTGTTCATGAAGCGTGTCGAGACGCACGAGCCGGTCCGGCAGTTGCTCGAAATTGCCGGGTAGTTTGTTGCGAAATGCCAGAATGATTACGACGAGTAGAGTAGCTGCGGTCAAAATTATAGGTATCAGGGAAATCGCGGGCATCGCTTGCATTTGGTGGTTATCCTTGCTAATTGGTGAGCAATCGTAGCATTTTCTTTCCTACATTACTTGAGATAAAAAGTAGTTCTTCTGGGTGCCGTTGCACCAAGGAACCAGCCATGACGGCATTCCGCCTTCCCTTGGGAAGAATAAGCGCGGATATATGTATTGTGTCGCTGGAATTCTTTTAGCGCGCTCCACTTCGCTGCGCGCGAGCCTGCGGCGCAAGGAAAGGTTTTTCTTTCGTGCTGAACGGCACGAGTAAACTCGTGCCCTGACACTTGTCTGGATTGCGGAGGCAACCTAGCTAACCAGGCGCTCGTTTGTGCCGCACCTATGGCGCTGGAATTTTTTCTAGATACGCTGCCCACCGCCGGCGCGGTGGGCTCAATAATTTCGCACCTCCGGCGCTGAAGCACCTAAGACAGATTATCTGCGCAAATCTGCGGCGAGAAAGTTTCCTATTGATCGGCGGGAACCCTACCTTGGCCGATTGGCAATCACGTGGTAGTTGCGCATGCTGAGCAGGCCTTCCCAGCTTCCTACAGCCATGGGAAGAATACGCTCCAATTTGTGGTGCTCTTTCTTGTGGGCCCAATACATCAACCCCGCCATCAGGCCGAAGCTGCCCGCGTTATAAACGGCAGCGCCGGTGCGGGTCTGCACGAACGGGCGCGCAATGGGATTCATTTCCACAAAGCCGGGATACGCGAGTCCTTTTTGTGTGGAGAGCGCGTCCGCGGTGAGCGACGCGCCCAGAGTGGCGAAGCCGAGTTGGTTGCGCGCGTCAAAGAATCTATGCGGCGGTGTTTTGAGCTTGATGAAAGCTGTGGGCGGCGTGAGCAAAGCGTGTATAGGGGCCAGACTATTGCCGGCCAAAAAGCCATTTTCCAGCGCAGGCTCAGAGGCCGAGCGCGCAGGGGACACGGGAGAGACCGGTTCAACAGTCCTTACTTCTGTGGATATTGGAGGCGCATCCGGCAGGGCAGCTACCAGGGCATTCGGCGTAACTGAAGTTGTGGCCGAAGTCGCGCTTGCGGCCGATGCAGAAGAAGTCGCGGCGGAATCTGAAGCAGAAGCGGGCGTTGATGAGGATGCAGGCACGCGTCGTCCGTCTTCGCCCAGGGCGAAGGCCGACGATCCTACAAACACCAATAGCATGGTGGCAACGGCAACTCTCACCAGTCTCCCCCGGACGTGAGCTCAAAATGCGTGTTCGAGCAAATTGAATAACTCTTGTATTTGGGTTTCTACTGGCAATTCTTGCTACAAATGGCGCGAGTGAAAATAGGGCCTGCTACTGAGATCAGGAGATTAAGGGCCTTACCTTATCGCCGGCATCGCTCTACTCTTCGAGTGTGGAGAGGTCGCCAACGTCGCGGCCCAGTTCCTGCGCTTTGAGCAGACGGCGGATAATCTTGCCGCTGCGCGTTTTGGGCAGCTTGTCAGGGAACGCAATTTCCGCGGGCACGGCGATTGCACCGAGCACGTGCCGCACATGCTCTTTCAATTTCTGTTCAAGTTCCGGCGATCCCGCGTGGCCAATGCGCAGGATCACGAAAGCCTTGATGTTCTCGCCCTTGATTTCGTCGGGGCGTCCGATGACTGCCGCTTCAGCAACAGAGGGATGACTGACCAGCGCGCCTTCAACGTCGGCGGTGCCAATGCGATGGCCGGCAACGTTCAGCACATCGTCCGCGCGACCAACCACGGTGAAGTAGCCATCCTGATCGCACACGGCGACGTCACCGGTAGTGTAAGCGTTGGGCACCTTGCCCCAATCCTGCGCGTAACGCGCCGGGTCGCCATAGACCGTGCGAAACATGTGCGGAAAAGGCTTGCGGATCACCAGCAGTCCGCCTTTGTTGGGAGGCATCTTGTTGCCTTGCTGATCGACGACCTCAGCCACAACTCCGGGAAGCGCCTTGCCCGCTTTTGCCGGACGCGCGGCCATGATCGGCAGAGTGCCCAGGCACGGGCCGCCAGTTTCGGTTTGCCACCAGTTGTCGGCGACGAAGGCCGTAGTGCCGTTGCCGCACAGCACGCGATACGCCCACTGCAAAGCTTCAGGATTCAGCGGCTCGCCCGCGCAAGTGAAAAGACGCAAGCTGCGGAGATCGAATTTTTTCGGCAGCTCGTCGCCGTGGCGCATGAACATGCGGACGGCCGTCGGCGCGGTGAAGACCACCGAAACGCGATATTTTTCCACCAGCTCCCACGCTATCCCAGGATTGGGATAATCAATCGCGCCTTCGCGGAACAGCGTTGTCACGCCCGCCAGCAGCGGCGCGTAAACAATGTAGGAATGTCCCACAACCCAGCCGATATCGGAAGTGCAGAAATATACATCGTCATCACGGATGTCCCAGAAGCGCGTCATGTGATAGTGAATGCCCACGGCATAACCGCCATGAACGTGCACCACGCCTTTGGGTTTTCCCGTGGTCCCGCTGGTATAGAGGATGTAAAGCGGATCTTCTGAATCCATCACTTCAGCCAGGCACTCGGCTTTCTGCGCCTGCACCAGTTCGTTGAAATCGACTTCACGCTCCGTCAGTTCGATCATCGGCCTGGCGCGCCGCAGCACCACAACTTTTTCCACCAGCTCCAGCCCGGCAATCGACTCCTGCACAATCGCGCGCAACGGCACCTGCTTGCCGCGGCGGTACGTCACGTCCGCAGTAAGAATCACGCGCGCCTGCGCATCTTCAATGCGGCTGCGCAGCGCGCCCACGCTAAAGCCCGCATACACCACGGAGTGCACAGCGCCAATGCGCGCGCACGCCAGCATGGAAACCACGCCCTCAAGGCACAGCGGCATATATACAATGACTCTGTCACCTCTCTTCACTCCGAGCGACTTCAGCGCGTTCGCCGTGTGCCCCACCTGGTCCAGCAACTGGCCGTACGTTACCTGCCGCTCCGTGCCATCTTCGCCCACCCATATATAAGCGACTTTATTCTTGCGGCCGGATTTCACCTGGCGATCAAGGCAGTTATGCGTGATATTGAATTTCCCGCCCTGAAACCACTCAAATGTCGGATACTTCCAGTCAAAAACTTTTGTCCACGGCTTGAACCATTCCAACTCATTCGCGGCGGCGGCCCAGAATGCTTCAGGATCTTCCACCGATCGCTTATATTCCGCGTCGTAATCTTTCAGCCGCGCATTTTCGACGAGAGATTTTGGCGGCAGAAGTTCTTTGTCTGCATGTAGGAGTTGCTCTATCCCGGCTTCAGAGTTGGCGACCGTTGGCATGATTCCTCCTCAGGCAATGCGGTATGAGGCCAATCCGGCCCAGACATCCTGGCCTTTGGCAGGTGCTGACCTTCAGCCGAAAAATGGCGACATGGCAATCAGCCATCTCGCCCAGGTGGCGGCGCAGCTAATTGTACGCCGTCAGGCAGCTATGAGTGGACATCAT
Organism: Terriglobales bacterium; assembly: GCA_030150795.1. The sequence goes on from JASLFF010000294.1 coordinate 3,811, forward strand.
AAGATGGGCCTTGCTGACTTGATGTGATAAGGATCACACTAGACGGCGATCACAGGAAGCAGGGAATTTTATGGTGCTTCGGAGTGTCTCGATTCTTGCCACGCTCGTGCTGATGGCGGCTGCCGCTGCGCTTGTGTTCCGCGGCGCAATTCTGGGGACAGGGCCGGTAAGCATATCTCTACAACTGCTCGGGTTGGCGCTTATGATCTGGGCGCGCCTGACTTTCGGCGTGCGTAGCTTTCATTACGCCGCCAATCCCACGCAAGGCGGACTGGTAACCCGTGGCCCGTACCGCTATATTCGCAATCCCATTTACGCCGCCGCGTGGCTCATTATATGGACCGGGGTTGCGGTGCACTGGTCAATTACCAACGCTGCATTGGCCGCGATTGTGGCCGTGATGCTGTTGGTAAGGATCGCCTGTGAAGAACAGCTTTTGCGCGGCGCATATCCTGAGTATGCGGAGTACTCCAAAAAGACCGCGCGATTAGTCCCATTCGTGCTTTAATGCCAGAGACGCTCGTCAGCACTAAAATTCCCGGATCTTAAAATTTTCTGCCAGAGAGGCACTCCATCCCAATGCATAAATTCGCGATCGCCTTTGTGTTTGTGTGCGTAACGTTGTCTGCCGCGGCCCAGGTCACGCCGAAAACCGTGCACTTTATGAGCGACGACGGCAAAACCAAGCTCACAGGCTACTTGTGGATACCGGACGGTCGCGGACCACATCCAGCGGTGGTGATGATGCATGGCCGGCATGGCGCTTATTCCAGTCTAGCCCATGGCGTTTATGACGCTCACACGCTCACCAAACGCCATAAGATGTGGGGAGAATTCTGGGCTGAGCGCGGCTATGTTGCCTTGCATGTGGATGGCTTTGGGCCCCGCGGATTTCCTGCTGGTTTCGCCAAAGGAACTTATTCGGACAGGCCGGAAGAGTTGAATGAAGTTACGATCCGTCCTTTTGACGCCTACGGGGCGCTCCGTTACCTGCGCACGCGCAACGATGTGGCGGGTGATCGAATTGGCCTCCAAGGATGGTCGAATGGCGCCAGCGCCACGCTTTCATCCATGGCACGCAACACGCCCGGCATGAAGGACCCAACGGTTGAAACAGGTTTCCGCGCGGCCATTGCTTTCTATCCGGGTTGCGGTTTGCAGGACCATTACAAAAAGGCTTATCGAACCTACGCGCCAGTGCTTCTTGCCATTGGCACAGACGATGAAGAGGTTTCACCACAAATCTGCCAGGCCCTGAATGAAACCGGCAAGCGCGATGGAGACAGGATCGAGTTCGTGTTGTACACGGGCGCGGAGCATGATTTTGACGATCCCGGCAGCAAGAAGCAGAGTGTTCCGTCCAACCGCAAAGCCAAGGAAGACTCAATGCGCCGGGCGGAGGCGTTTTTCACGCGCTACCTTAAGCAGTAAAGTGGCTCGACTGAGTTAGAAATAAATTCACCACTGATTTTCACTGATGACACTGATCGGAGATCGGGTGATCGCGCGTGATCTGGTGATCGGGTGATCGGAACCAGAACGCATCATCATTCATATAGAAAACACTTACGTCGGATAAACAGGGATAACACGCATATGAGAAGAGAATTCAATAGGGGTTGATTTGATCCGCGAACATCCGCGTAAATCTGCGGTAGAAATTCCCGATCCGTTTTATTCGTGTTCATCCGTGGTAAGGTTTTGAATTACTCAAACTGTTTCCTGAAATCCGCCATCTGTTGCTTCAGTTCTGCAACTTCGGATTGCAATGCTGAGACCTGCGCTTCCAGGTGCGCGACTCGCTCGTTCTCATCTATGACGCCGCTGGAAGCCATTTCCGCCGGCGGCTCCCAGGCTTCCACGTCACCGGAAAGCAAATGCGCGTAGCGGATTTCTTTTGTGCCCGGCCTGCGCCCCAGCGCCTTGGCCAGCGGAGGCTCGCGCCGCATAAGCTGCTGCAGGCCGCTCAACACTTCGTCCAGGTCTTCAAAGCGATGCATGCGCTCTGTGCGTCCGCGCAACTCGCCGGGCGTCTGCGGGCCGCGCAACAGCAGTACGCAGAGGATTGCCGTCTCGGGGCGGGTAAAGTTATAGACCTCTTGCAGGCGGTGTTCATACTTTGCCACTCGACCCTCGGCACCGCGCGCCATTCCCGCCAGTTGCTTGTCGCTCAGGTTGCGCAGCGCCAGCCGGACGGTTTCTTCGTCGAAGTTCGTTACCGGCTCGCGATTGTTCTTCTGGTTGCAGGCGTTGATCAGCGCATTCAGTGAAAGCGGGTAGTAGTCGGGGGTGGTGATGTCTTTTTCCACCAGCGCGCCCAGC
>JASLFF010000305.1 GCA_030150795.1 Terriglobales bacterium
AGAAGTAACAAAGTCTTGGTTTCTGATGTCATTGTGATCTGTTGATTATACCCTTTTATACACTTTTCCCTGCCTGTATCTTAAAGAATAAAGAACTCTCAGGCTAAGCCAACTCATTGAATTATTGATATTTAGCAGTAAGCAGGGAGTATCTGGGGGTGAACGGGGAGGGGGATTTCCCTGCTGCTTGGCGAATATGAGAATGGGGTCAGGCTGAAGCTCTTACTTCGCTCTGAATGGGCGAGCGTCTCATCTTCAATCAATTCCAAATCATAAGCGTTCTGAAGGTTAAGCCAAAAACGCGCTGTGGTTTTGAAGTATCGTCCCAGTCGAACAGCGCTATCCGCTGTGATAGCTCTCCGTCCATGAATAATCTCAGCAATCATGGTTGCCGGGACATCAAGGCCATGGCTAAACGATGCGCCGAGAGACCAAGAGGCTTCATGTAGTCTTCCCGCAAAATCTCACCGGGGTGAATGTGGGGGCGACTTTTGCCCGGTTCGCTTCGTCTTGGCCATGCCTTCCTCCTAATGGCGGCTCTGTTTTCGTTGGCACGACGGCAAGGCCTACGATATCGAGATTGTCGACTATCACTAGCCATCGGCGATGGGGCAGCTACCTCACCGGGGCCCATCGCTTGACCGCCAAGGCAATCGGCAATCCCACCAAGAACATGTGGCCGATTGGCCCTGTAATGATCGACGCCGGATCGAACCGCGGCGGCCAGCGATGAATGGCGGAAAGCGGCACAACAACGAAATTCATCATTACCCAGACAAATTCGCCATAAAGCAATCCTGCGATGACCGGCCTCTCGGTCAGGAATGCGATCTGCCGGCTGGCCACGTAGTAAATCGCCGCCCAGATAAACGCGATAAGAAAGTGCAGGAAGAGTCCCAACGCCGCGGACTTCGCTCCGCCCTGAAACGACTTCGGTCCCAGAAGCCCTGACGCAACCGACTGAAAAATCCGCGGCGGCGGCAGATGGTTCTGAATCCCCCACGCAACACACGCCTGCGTGATGTCCAAAACGCCGCACGCCAGCCCGCCCCAGAAAATGGCGAGGAATGCATTAGATGATGAAGTTGAGGTCATTCAGCAGGCTCCTGTAAAAGATTTTTCTGCCAAATGTATATAGACGTTGGCACGGAGAAATTGTTTACGAGTGCACAATCACGTCTGCTTTTCTCCGTGCCTCTTGTCTCCCGTGGTAGATTTTTGATCCGCGCTCATCTGCGAAATCTGCGGCGACTAGCCATTGGCCTTCAACAACTGCTCCGCATGCTGGCGTGATGTTTCTGTCAGCTTCTCGCCGCTCAACATCCGCGCAATCTCTTCAGTCTGCTCAGACGAATTGAGCGCGCGGACAAGTGTCTTGGTTCGCCCACCCGTCTCGCGTTTTTCAATCAAATAATGATGATCGGCAAAGGACGCGATCTGCGGCAGATGCGTAATACACAATACCTGGTTCGCGCGCGCCAGTGACTTCAACTTTTTGCCCACGGCTTCCGCAGCGCGTCCGCCAATGCCGGTATCGATCTCATCGAATACTAACGTCCGCTGCGTTCCGCCTTTGCTCTTCTTACCCGCTTCAATCGTGGCCTTGAGCGCCAGCATTACGCGTGAAAGCTCGCCGCCGGAAGCAATCTGCTCCACCGGCTTCAACGGCTCACCGGGGTTGGGCGAGATCATGTAAGTCACTCCATCAAAACCGGCAGCCGTCCAGTTCGCGGGCTCGTCGGAACCTGAAACTTCAATCCTGAACTGCGCTTTCATGGCCAATTGATTGATTTCCGTCTCAACCAGCTTCTGCAACTCGCGGGCTGCGCTGTAACGACGCTTGGAGACCGTCTGCGCCGCAGCCAGGTACGTTGCCGCCGCTGCCGTGAGCTGTTTCTTCAGATCGCGCACCAGGTCTTCGCGATTTTCCAGCTCATTCAGTTTGCGCGCCACGTCTTCGCCATAGGCAATCACTTCATCGACTGTCTTGCCATATTTGCGCTTCAGCCGGTCCAGCAGGGCCAGCCGGTCTTCCACCTCAGCCAGGCGCTCAGGCGAGGCATCAATTCCATCGGCATAGTCGCGGGCGGTGGCTCCCACGTCCTCAATCGCCGCCTTGGCTGACTCCAGTGATGCCAGCGCCTCAAGAAACTTTTCGTCAAAGCGCGCCAGCTCTTCCAGCTGTTTTCGGGCCGCAGAGATCTGTGTCAGTGCCGATGCATCATCTTCATACAGGACCTGATATGCCGCCGTGGCCGCGCCAAACAGCTTCTCTGAATTGGCCAGAACACGTTTCTCCGTCTCCAGCTTCTGGTCTTCTCCCGGATGCAACTTTGCCGCCTCGATCTCTTTTTTCTGGAAGCTCCATAGGTCGGCCATGCGCAGGCGGTCCTGCTCGTCGCGATCCAACTGCGCCAGCCGCTCGCGTACCTCGATCCAGGCAGCGTACTTTTCCGCCAGATCGCTCAAGTCGTGGCCAGCGTACGTGTCCAGCAGGCCCAGGCGCGCCGCTTCGTCAAAAGCAAGAATCGTTTCATTCTGCGCATGGATCGAAGCCAACGC
>JASLFF010000314.1 GCA_030150795.1 Terriglobales bacterium
CCGGACTTCACTGTCACGTTCACCACTCCGCCAAGATAGTTGCCGAAATCCGCCGGCGCGCTGCCGGTAATCAGATTGAATTCCTGAACGGCATCCGGGGCCGGTACATAACCTACGTCATTGTTGTCGGGCTGGTTGTTATCCATGCCATCCAGAAGGAAATTGTTTTCCTGCTCGCGGGCCCCGTTCACATAAGGCCGTCCCGTACCAAACGTGTTTTGCGCGGCCTGGAAACCAAATAGGTTGGGCGTAATCACGCCTGGCGCCGATATCAGCGTCAATTGATTGGTGTTGTGCGTGGAAAGCGGCAACGATGCAACGGTAGCCGAATCTACCAGATTCCCCAGCAGCGAAGTGTCGGTTTGCAGCAGTGGGGCCTCTCCAGAGACTTCAACGGTCTCAGTGGTCTGGCCGATTCGCAGTTGAAAATTCAGCCGGGCTGTCTGGTTTAGAGTGATGGTGAGCGCCTGGTTGATCACGCTCTGAAAACCTTTGGCCTCCGCCTTTACCTGGTACTTGCCAACCGGAACGCCGGAAATATTGAATGCTCCGGCATCATTGGTGGTTGTGGTAAGAACGGTCCCTCGATCAAGGTCTTTCGCGGTTATGGTTGCACCGCTCACTGCCGCACCACTGGGATCAACGACCGTTCCGACGATGGATGCCGTCACTTCCTGCGCCCATGTGGGGTAGGACAGGAGAAACAGGGCCGTCAGCAATAAGAGGACGCTTCCGGCCAGCGCCCTGTGGAAGTTGGTTCGCCCAACATCTGCTACTCGACAGCCGTTGGAGTGGAGACCTGATTGCGAAATCATCAAACGCGGCATGTGACCTCCGAAAGTCCAGGGGCTAGAAGCACACCCTGAGAGCACTTGACCTTTTTATTGAACTAATTCCGTGTTTATTGAAACGATTTCATAAACACGGGCGAGATTGTCACAAATGCAGGTGCGCGTGTCAATAGGTCTGCCAACTTTTTTTGCTGCTGGAGGTTCCAAGTTGGCAACTCCCACAACAGATGCTTTCTAAAAAGGAAGGACGAATCGCGGGGGAGAAACGCCGCCGATCCAGTCCAAAGGGACTCTAGACTGCCAGGGAGCAACAACGCCCAGGCTGCATGATCATGGGAAGGCGCGCGGCTCCGATCAATCCGGCGCGGTCCTGCAATTGCGCAGGCTTGACCTCTGTTGCGCGATGGCTCTGCTTCTGCTGCTCCCCGGCGCGAAAGACGATTGATCGCTCCGTCAATTCCTGAAACATGGCCGGTGAAAACTGGTCCCAGGCCCGGGACACGCCTCCGCCGATTACATACATGGGAAGGTTAAAAGCATTGATCAGATTGGCCAGGGCGATTCCCAGGGCTGCGCCGGCAGCAGCAAAGATGCGGCGGGCGGCCGGATCTCCAGTTTGCGCGCACGTATGTACGGTGCGTGAAGTCAATGCTTGATCTTGTTCCCTGGCTGCGACCAAACAGGGTGATTCTCCTGAATCCACAGCCTCAATCGCAGCGCGACGAATTGCCGTCGCGGAAGCATATTGCTCCAGGCAACCATGGTTGCCGCACGCGCATGGCCGGCCTTCCGCAATCACAGTCATGTGACCGAGTTCGCCTGCCATCCCCAGAACTCCATGCCAAGGCCGGCCATTTACCACAAATCCGCCGCCAACTCCGGTGCCCAACGTAATCATGCAGAGGTCCTCAACATGCTGCCCGGCGCCCAGCCATTTTTCACCCACGGCGGCGCAGTTTGCGTCATTTTCCAGGACCACCGCGGTACCCAGCCGCATTTCAAGATCGTCGCGCACCGGATATCCATTCCAGCCAGGAAGGTTTGAAGCCGAATGTACAGTGCCGCTCTGCAGGTCGATAATTCCGGGAATGCCGATCCCCAATCCCAGGAATTTATGGGAAGCAGAATACTTATTGGTCAGTAAGCGCGCAGCCTGGGTGATCTCATCCACAACTTTTTCGCGGCCGCGGCTTATTTCGGTGAGCACGCTTACACCCTCAAGCTGCGTGCCGCTCTCTTCCACGGCGGCCACGCGCAGGTTGGTGCCTCCCAGGTCAACCCCAATGGAGAATGCCGGCATGGCCCACCTCCTGCGGAAAAACAGAGCCGGAACGCAATTATAACGAATCGTTTCAATAAAACAATTGAAAAAACAGATACTTTATATTTCGAATTTTAATGAACATTGCGGGCAATCAGTGCGAGAATAGGGAGCAAAGGCCAGCTCGCGTGCCGACCGCCACAAGGAAAACGAGAAAAATGAAAAGACAGGGCTTAAGAAAAGTGTCTGTCACCATCCGCGATGTAGCCCGTGAGAGTGGCTTTGCCGCCAGCACCGTTTCCATTGTTCTGAACAATGCGCCACTGGCCCGCTACATTCCGCCTGCGACCAAGGCGCGCATTCACAGAGCGGCAAAGAAGCTCGGTTACCACCCAAATATCTTTGCCAAGTCGCTGCGCAGCAAGCGAAATCATACCGTCGGCGTGATCTTGTTCGATATCACGGACCCTTATTGCACGCTCATCCTGCGCGGGATAGAAAAATCGCTGTACCAGGAATCGTTTCTCTCCATCCTTGCAGACGCCCACAATGAACGCGCCCGTTTTGAACGATATCTGGAGATGATGCTGGAGCGCCGTGTGGAAGGCCTGCTGGTGCTGGCGAATTGGCTGTATCTCGATATCAATCTCCTGGCCGACCTTGAACGCGGCAAAACTCCAACTGTCATCATTGGACGGGAGCTCGAGTCGAACGCTACCAGTTCAGTTACGGTGGACGATGAAGGTGGGGCATATTCCGCGCTGTCGCATCTCTATTCGCTCGGACACCGCAAGATTGCCTTTGTACGCGGTCCGCGAGCGCTCGCCAGCAGCAAGGCGCGTTGGCGCGGGGTGCAGCGCTTCGCCAAGGATACCCGCCTTGAACTTGATCCAAAACTGGTTGTTGATCTGCCGGATCAGGTCAACCTGAATGCCGGGGTCGATGATGCGTTCCGCATCACGGAGGAGTTGTTAAAACAAAAACGCCCCTTTAGCGCATTGATGGCTTATGACGATATGACTGCCTTTGGCGCGCTGCGCGCGCTGGCCAAAGCAGGCATCAAGGTGCCGCAAGAATGTTCACTCATCGGCTTTGATGACATCAATCCATCGCAGCTCTTTGTACCTTCACTAACCACCGTTCGCCAGCCGATGGAGGCCATGGGCGCAAGCGCAGTCAGTATTCTCATTGAGGGCATTAGTGCTGCCGCCGAAAATCGCAGCGGCTCCGCCATTCATCGCAAGCTCCCCGCA
>JASLFF010000329.1 GCA_030150795.1 Terriglobales bacterium
TTCGACACGCCCTTCCGTAACCTTCTTGCCAACGTTGATTCTGTAGGGTATTCCCACTAGATCAGCGTCTTTGAATTTCACTCCCGCGCGCTCATCGCGATCATCCAACAGAACGCTGAATCCCGCTCCTTCCAGCTTTTGTGCAATCTCCTCCGACGCGCCCATTATCGCGGCATCTTTCACATTCGTGGCTGTGACGACCACATCAAACGGCGCTATCTGTGGCGGCAGCCAGAAGCCATCCGCATCATTGTTCTGCTCGATCGCCGCCGTCAAAATCCGCTCCACGCCAATGCCATAGCAGCCCATAATCGGCATGACTTCTTTGCCGTCTTTATCCAGCACGGTCGCGCCCATTGATTTCGAGTACTTATTTCCCAGCTTGAAGATGTGTCCAATCTCCATTGCCCTGCCCACCACCAGCGGCTCGCCGCACTTCGGACAGCCCTCCCCTGCCGCCGCATTGCGCAGGTCAACCCACTCCGTAGGATGGAAATCCCGCAGCGGCGTAACGTTCTTTAAGTGATAATTTTCCTTGTTCGCGCCAGCCACCAAATTCTTTCGACCCTTCAACGCCGTGTCGGCCAGCATCAGCGGCAGCGCATCCAGGATGATTGCCTGTGTCACGCTTCCAAGCTGTTGCGCGCCCGCAGCCAGCGCCGGGACCTTTACCGGCCCAAGGTATCCCGCTGGCGACATGAACACCCGCTGAATCTCTTCTTCATGCATCGGACGGAATTCTTTGCCGTCCAGCGCCGATGTCAGCTTGGCTTCGTTCAGCGTGTGGTCGCCGCGCAGCAACACAATCACCGGCCGCGTCTTCACCTGCCCCGGATTCTTCTTGTCCGGCTCAACCTGCATCAGCGCCAGCGTCTTGATCTTCTGCGTCGGAGAAACGCCCAAGAACTTTGCCACTTCTTCAATCGTCTTCATCCCCGGCGTATGTACTTCCTCCGGCGCGCCGTCGCCCGGCAGGTCCTGCGCGGGTGCAAGCTGTGACGTGGCTTTCTCCAGGTTCGCCGCGTAGCCGCATTTTTCGCAGCTCGCAACCATGTCTTCTCCGGCTTCGGCCATCACCATGAACTCATGCGACGCCGATCCGCCCATCGCGCCAGAATGCGCCTCCACCACGGCATACTTCAGCCCGCAGCGATCAAATATCCGACGATAAGTTTCATAATGCTTCTTATAACTCACGTCCAGGCCGGCCTCGTCGATATCAAACGAGTACGCGTCTTTCATCGTGAATTGCCGCACACGTATCAGTCCCGACTTCGGCCTTGGCTCGTCTCTGAATTTGTTTTGTATCTGGTACCAGATCTGCGGAAGCTGCTTGTAACTGCGCAGTTCTTTGCGCGCGATGTCCGTCATGACCTCTTCATGCGTCATGCCCAGGCACAGGTCCGCGCCTTTGCGGTCTTTCAGGCGAAACATGTTGTCACCCATCACCTGCCAGCGTCCGCTCTGCTCCCACAATTCGCGCGGATTGAGCGCCGGCAGCAGAAATTCCTGGCCAATCTTGTTCATCTCTTCGCGGATCACATCGATGATCTTCAATATTGACCGCTGGCCCATGAACAGATAGGAGTAAATTCCGGCGCCCAGTTGCCGTATATACCCCGAGCGGACAAGAAACTTGTGGCTGGCGACCTCGGCGTCCGCCGGGGCCTCGCGTAGCGTGGGAATAAAAAGTTGTGACCAACGATGCATGAAATGCAGCCCTCAGTACTTGGTATTTGGTAGTTAGCAAAAGCTGTGATCGGGTAAACGATTATTGTAACAAGGCGGCCCGCTCACCTCGGAGACACGGAGGCAAGGAGAAAATCCTAAAGATACTGTGGGCTCTTGGCTCTTGGCTCTTGGCTCTTGGCTCTTTTTCCTCCGCTTCCTCTGTCGCGCGATGTCGGCGATTTGCCAATTGACACTTCCATATTCAGCGAGTCAAGATATCGCCGCAACCTTATCAGAGAAGGATTCCCATGAAAAACCATTGGATCAGGCTCAGTTCCATTAGAGTAATGGGCTTAATTTTATTTGGCTCCTATGGCAGCCAATCGGTCGCCTCAGCGTCTCAGTCCCCAACGGCTGCTCCAATAAAGATTGATCCCGGAACCCTGATCCAGGTAGAGATGAATAGCGATATCGACGTGAAAAAAGCTCATGCCGGTAATACATTTCGGACCACGCTATGGGACGCCGTTCGCAACGGCGACAAAGTAATTCTTCCGCAAAAAACAATCATTGTCGGACACGTAGTGGAAGCGCAGCCGCGTACAAAAGACAATCCGGAATCCAAACTAACCATTGCCTTTGATAAGGCCGTGCTTAAGGATGGCTCTGAGCTTCCCTTGCACGGCGTGGTGGCGCGGGTGCAACTTTCCTCGATGGCTGTTGCGGCGGCAGACGCTAGTGCTCGTTCATACAATCCGGGACTCAATCCGGGCAGCACCACCAATATTGCTATGCCGTCCCAGGTACCATCACCGGGAGAGGGCGGAGACAAGAATCAACTGGCAGCTCTCGGCCCAACCAACATCCGGGACACAAATATCCTGTGCGAGGCGAATGCTTCAGGAGAGTTCACAGTATTCCGTTCCGCTACCAAGGCGGATGTGAAACTCAAGCATTACGCTACCCTTGACGTGCAGATCACGCATACAGGAAATTGACGATTTTCTGTTTTTCCTTTCGGACGAAGCGCGCGGCTTAAGCAGATTTTGATTGGGTATTCGGAACCGAGGCCGCAATCCAACTGGCCTCATGTGAATGCCCTGAATCGGCAAGTACTTCGCGCAGCACACTATCAATTACATTCACTGACTGGCGGACAGAGTCCGTGGCCTCTGGTTGCGCCACATAGGTAAGGCATTCAATGGCCTGCAACGCATTGCGGATGCGGTCATTCATCTGCAAAAT
>JASLFF010000355.1 GCA_030150795.1 Terriglobales bacterium
CCCATATTCTTCCGCTTAACGATGGCTTTGGCGTAACTTTTCAGCTCGTGGAAGGCAATGCCACCGCTGAAGAGTTTCATGATGTTGCGCTCCGGCTCTCCGATTCACATATGCTCTCCGCTCTAAACATTCCTCTGTTGCGCGGCCGTTTTATTGCCGATGTTGATCGCGCAGAAACCGCGCCGATTTGTGTGATCAACAAAGCCATGGCACAAAAATATTGGCCGGGTAAAGACCCGATGGGACGGCTGATAGTGCTAACGCGCGCTGATGTGAATGGAGATAAAAAGCCGCGCCGCATTGTGGGCGTGGTGGCAGATGTCCGCGGCAGGATCAATGAAGATCCTCCGCCGGCGGTCTATGTGCCGTACGCACAAATGGCATTCTTCAACATGGAACTGCTGGTCCACACTCGCGACTCCGTGCCCACGGTACACAAGTCCGTCGCGGCAGTATTGCAGACGATTGATCCCGACCAGCCAATCCGTTCTGTGCACATATTCAGTGACGCTCTTCCCGGCGCGCTGGGCGACTGGACTGTAGCTATCACTCTTCTCGGAGGACTCGCAACGCTCGCGGTCTTGTTGACCACGCTTGGCCTTTTTGCCGTGATCGCCTACATGGTGAAGGAGAAGACACGCGAAATCGGAATCCGCATGGCCATCGGCGCGACGCAGGCCAGCGTTCGCAACTTGGTGCTGAAGCAGACCGCGTGGCTGGCATTGATTGGCGCATGCATTGGCATCTCCCTCTCGGTAACTTCCAGCCGATTCCTTGGAAGTCTTATCTATGGCGTCCGCCGTACAGATCCGCTGACGTTTGCCGTGGTGATTGGCCTGCTTGCTGTACTGGCGCTTGCCGCCAGCTACATTCCTGCTCGTCGTGCCATGCGCGTTGATCCTATCCTGGCATTGCGCGATGAGTAGGGGGAGGATCGGGGAATCGCACGTGATCTGGTGATCTGGTGATCGAAAAAGAAACAGCCTACCGCGAATTTACGCGGATGATCGCGGATCAGTTTGCTCCGTCCGTGGAATGCCTTGATAATGAAATCTACAGCGCTTCCCTGCCCATGAAGAAACCTCCGCGCAACGCGCGTCGACGTAAAGCAAAGCCTGACCGCCCCTCGCATGCAAGCTCGAATGAACGTGGTAGGCAATCACATCGAGAAGAGCGGCAAGATGCCAAACGTCGGTCTCGTCTCTCCCGTGAAGTTGCCGTGCTCTATGAAGATGATGCGGTCATCGTGCTGGACAAACCGGCAGGGTTGCTGGCCGTGCCGATCAAGGGCTCTGACGTTCCGTCCGCACTGTCTCTGCTGATCGCCGAACTCAAGCCGCGAAAACAGCGCGCTTTGATTGTGCATCGCATTGATCGGTTTGCTTCCGGGATTCTGCTGTTCGCCAAGACAGACCGCGACCGCGATACGCTGATTCGCCAGTTTCTGGCGCACACGCCTGTACGAAAATATCTTGCAGTGGTGCGGGGCCACCTGAAGGAAGAATCGGGTACGCTGGTCCATTATTTCCGGCGCGAAGGAATGTATCAGCAGTTGAGGACGGCCCGCGATCCTGAAGCTGCCCGCGCTGAATTACGCTACGCCGTAGAACGAGCCTTTGCCGACGCGACACTCGTACGCGTGGAGCTAGTCACAGGATTGCAGAACCAGATTCGCGCGCAGTTTTCCGCCATAGGACATCCGCTCATTGGCGATAGAAAATACCACCGCAAGGAAGCCGACGAGCGATTGATTGACCGCGTCGCGCTGCATGCCGCGTATCTTGAGTTTGTTCATCCCCGATCGGGGGAAAGCATTCTGATTGAATGCGCTCCGCCGGCAGATTTCCAGAATCTTATCCAGCATCTCTCGCGTTTCAATCGTAGCAGCCGGTAAGTTCGCTTTTGCTCTCCGCCGCATAGCCGGCTTTGAGTCATCATTTGCACACTTGCGAGACGCGCTGGCCATGATTGTTATGGGCGCGTTTGGAAGTGCCCTGATCAGCGCGACCATTGGTGTTTCCGTCCTCTATGCAACTCACGTTGAAGGCTATTCAGGACTCGGTCCGGCATGGCTGATCTATTGGCTGGGAGACGCAACGGGAGGATTGCTGGTAACACCTCTTATACTAACGGCCGTGGGGCTGTCAAAGGTCCGCGGCTGGGACCGCGTCACCGAGTTTGTTACCCTGCAGCTTCTTCTCACCCTGTCTCAGAGTGGCCCAGGGAACGTCCCCGCTGCACTCTTTCCATGGTCTGGGTACAAATGCTGGAACGGTCAGAAGGTATAAGAAGGAAAATCGACTGCCCGATTATTTCTTCGCCCGTGTAGCCGTAAAGCTTTTCCGCGCCTTTGTTCCAATCCGTGACGATCCCGGAAAAGTCAGTCCCATAGATTGCATCCTCAGACGCTTCCACAATGGCGGCCAGTCGATTCCGCGCCTCCATGGCTGCCTGTTCACGGGCCATCCGCTCCCGTTCATCCTGGGTGTGTTCGCGTTCCGCGATGAAGGCCGCGAATACCATTCCAGAAACTGAAGTCACGGTAAAGAAGATATCCAGCAGTACGGCATTGATGAAGGCTGTATTTTGCGCGAACGGCCCGTATCCCATGCCGGTTTCCACCGTGGCTATGGCCGCGACGAGGAAAGTCGCCAGTGAAGCGCCGCTTATGCCAAAACGAATGGCTGCCCAGATTACGAACGGAAGCACGGCAAAAGCCATTACGTGCAGCTTCACCGGCACCAGAACATTGTCAGTAAAAATGGCAATGGATACCAGGAGTCTCTTGGGAGAATTCATCCCGATGATCGGGAAAGTGTTATGACAACCATGGCCGCCCTGACTCCTGAGAAGCCTTCTCTAAAAGTCAGCTATCGCATCCTTCGTCCGAACGGTACGCAGATTTGGGTGGAGCGAAACAGTCTTGCTCATTTTGACGAAGAAGGAAAGGTGGTGCGCAGCGTGGGCATGGTGGCGGACATTACGGACCGCAAAAGAGCTGAAGCGGCGCTCTCCAGCGCGAGACTCAAATTGTTTAACGCGAGGCTAAAATTAATTGAAGCGCAGGAACAGGAACGCACCCGGATTGCCCGGGAACTTCATGATGACATTGGTCAGCGTCTTGCGTTGTTGACCATTGAACTGAACCAGCTCCAGATGAACCAGGCTCTGCCTGCTGAAGTCCGGGACAGCCTGGTAAAGCTGGAAAAACATTCCGCCGAGATAAGTTCCGACACCCAATCTTTGTCGCATGAATTGCACTCCTCAAGACTGGAATATCTGGGAATCACGGCCGCCATGAAGGGCTTGTGCCGCGATTTCAGCGAGAAGCAACAGGTGGAGATTGACTTTAAAAACCACGACGTACCTGGCTCTTTGCCGCCGGACATTTCTCTTTGCCTATTCAGAGTTTTGCAGGAAGCCCTTAACAATTCAGCAAAACACAGCGGCGCAGAAAGCTTCGTGGTGCGCTTGTGGGGAGCGCCGAATGAGATTTGCCTCAGTGTAAGAGATACCGGCGCTGGATTTGATAGTGAGGACGTAAAGGAGAGCCATGGAATTGGCCTCATCAGCATGGAAGAGCGCTTGAGCATTGTGAATGGAACGCTTGAGATCGATTCCCATCCGAATGTCGGCACCACAATTTACGCTCGTGTACCGCTCAATGCAAAACGCGAGCCACTGCGAACCACGGGATAGCTCCAAGGACCTTCAATCGCGTTGAACGGCAGAGCTGGAAGAGGTGCGGCATAGAGGCCTCTTCGGAGCGTTAAGACACACGTCGGCACTGCATTCCCAGGTGTGTTATCCCAAACCCAGTCCCGCCTGGAAGAACTCACTTCAGATTATGTTTTATTTCGGCTACAAGCGCTTGCAACTTGGCCTGGTCCGTTGACCTGATGGAGACAGAAAAAATCGTGCTTCCCTGCCGATATGTGCCGCCAATCAGGCCGCTAGCGGCGGGCGGTGAAGATCCACGCCTTGCAGGCATGGCGTCTGCCTGCGGTCCGGACGCCGTCTCGGTAAAGATCATAAACTGTCCTCCCGATTTTGGCGGTCCTTTATAAAAGCAGGACGTCTGGTTAGAGCCAGTCTTATCGATGGTGGCGGTATAACCCATGATCTGGCTAAATTTTTCCGCCGTGAGTACTTTGCACGGGTCGTTGCCAGCGGCAAACGCAGGAACACTCAGGGCTGCGATCAAAACTGATACAAAGGCTATTGCAACAGCTCGTTTCATTATGCTCTCCGGGAATGATGGTAAATGCGGAGACGCTGGAAAGATGTCTCTTTTGGCACAGCCGCTGTTCTTCAGTTATTGTTGCCCACGGTTCTAGCTAAGCGCGATTGGAAAACCGTGCGAAAGAATATGAGGCTGGCCGTCACTGAGAATAGTCACCAGGGACTTTGACTCCCGTTTATCCTCTCTTTGTATAAAATGCCTTCAATGTCCTCAACCAACACCATCCACACGATGATGGATTATCCGCTCACGCTCACGGCTCTACTGGAGCGCGCGGGGCGGTACGCTACGAATGTTGAGATTGTTTCGCGGCTGCCAAACCGCTCCATGCATCGCACCACCTGGGGACAGCTGCGCCAGCGCGCGCTGCGACTGGCCGAATGCCTGCAATCGCTGGGGCTGAAGAAAGGCGAGCGCGTGGCCACGCTGATGTGGAACCACTACGCGCATCTTGAAAGCTACTTTGGCATTCCCGCTGCCGGCGGTGTGTTGCACCCGCTGAACCTGCGGCTGCACCCCGACGAAATTGCGTGGATTGTGAATCACGCGCAGGACCGTTTTTTGATCGTGGATGATGTGCTGCTGCCGGTGCTGGAAAAGTTTGTGGCCAAGGTAAAGTTTGAGCGCATCTTTGTGGTGCGGCATCCGGGCGAAGCCATTCAGCACGGTTACATTGATTATGAAGACTGGCTGAAGCGCACCAGTGGCAACTTTACTCCGCCTACGCTGAGTGAGAATGACGGCGCCAGCATGTGCTATACGTCGGGGACCACGGGAAATCCCAAGGGCGTGCTTTATTCGCACCGCTCGCAGGTGTTGCACAGCATGAGCCAGGCCATGGCGGATTCATGCGCGTTCTCACAGCATGACACGGTGCTGTTGGCTTC
>JASLFF010000368.1 GCA_030150795.1 Terriglobales bacterium
AAATCCGGCGCGAAAGCATCCAGGCGGCTGCGAGATTCCTCAATTGTGAGATTGTCCATTTGCGCATTGACCACCAGCGATTCATGCCCAGCAATGCGCAATTGATCGGCGGCAAACAGCAACTCTAAAGGGGTGTGCGGGTCATGACAGCCGAAGTAGGTTGAGCCCTTAAAGTCCCAATTGGGATTGAGCAGGGCAAACTTCATCCCGCCCTCCCGGAAAGTTCAGTGGCCAGCTCAAACGGCGGTAGAGCTATGGCAGCATTACGCCGCCTGGCGAGCATTCCATGGTTCTCTTCCCAGAATCCCTGCAGAAGCCGCAGCGTTTTCTTTAGCCCAATTTCGGGCTTCCAGCCGGTGTCACGCCTGATCTTGGCATTATCAGTGATATAAACCAGTTGGTCGCCAATACGGCGCTCATTGAAAACGCATTCCATGGGCCGTCCGGTCAGCAAAGCAATTTCATCCATCAACTCGAGAAGAGAAACGGAGTTCCGTGGACCGCCGCCAATGTTGTAAACCTCCGTCCTGGTGGTTTCAATGCTCTGGCGCGCGGCACCGAAGGCACGTATGAGATCGTCTACGCAAAGCACATCGCGAACCTGCCGGCCATCGCCATAGATAACGACGGGATCTTCCTGCAATGCTGAATAAACAAAGTGGGCCACCCATCCCTGATCTTCCGTGCCAAATTGCCGGGGTCCTGCAATGCACGACATGCGGAAAACAACGGTAGGAATACCGTAGATGCGTCCGAAGTCGCGCACATACTGGTCTGCCGCGCCTTTTGAACAGCCATAAGGAGAATGGAAGTCCAGCGGCTGTGATTCTGAAACGCCCTGCTGCATCGAGATTACATAGCGCTTTCCGCTGATGACCGGCGAACCGAGACCGAGTTCGCCATAAACTTTATTGGTGGAAGTAAACAGGATGAAAGGCCGATTGCCGGATCTGCGCACAGCGTCCAGAACATTGAAGGTCCCGGCCAGATTCACCTCAAAGTCATGCCGAGGATCGGCTACAGATGTGGTGACAGCGACCTGGGCGGCAAAATGATAGATCTCATTTGCGTGGGCAACGGCTTTTTCCACCTGCCGGGCATCGCGAACATCGCCTATGGTTACCTGAAGCCGCCCGGAATTTGCCGCGGCCTTCCTGAGCCATTCCACATTGTGGTGCACACCCGCGCGGGAGAGATTATCAAAAATGTGTACCTTCGCATCGGTGGAGGAAAGCAAAGAGTGGGCAAGGTTCGACCCGATAAAGCCTGCTCCTCCAAAAATCAACACCGAGCGGGTATCCTGCTTCCGCATTGGTCCCCCTTTAATCAAAATTTATTGCGCCTAGGCGGTCAAACCAAATTCACTGAGCTGCGCTACCGCTTCAGCGGCGCGGTCCTGCGGCTGCTGGGAGCACAACCATTCCACCAGATCTTTCAGTCCATTGGCGAAGCGCACCTCAGGCTTATAGCCAAGGAATTTGCGCGCCGCGGAAATGTCCGCAAAACAGTGGCGGACATCGCCGGCACGATATTTCTGCGTGAGCTCGGCCTCGATTTCAGAATCCATAGCGTGCGCCAGCTCGGCGGCGACTTCACGAATCGAAATTGGCTCTCCCGATCCAATGTTCAGCGCCATGCCATCTGCCCAAGAAGATTCCATGGCCAGCAGGTTGGCGCGGACCACGTCTTCCACGCTCACAAAGTCACGCAACTGCGCTCCATCTTCAAAAATAAGCGGAGGATTGCCGTTCATGAATCGCGAAGCAAAGATTGCCGCCACGCCGGTATAAGGATTGGAGAGCGCCTGCCGCGTTCCGTAAATGTTGAAATAACGCAACGCCACTGTCGGAAGATCGTACGTGCGCCCAAAGAGCAGGCACATCTCTTCCTGATCTTTTTTGGAGAGAGCGTAAATCGAGCTGCACTGGAGCGTCTTGGATTCATCAGTGGGTACGGGCGTGAGCGCCTCACCGCAGATGGGACAGCTTGGTTCCCACTGCTTGAGCCTAAGCTGATCCACTGTGCGCAGTTGCGGCGCAACATCTCCGCATTGCGCGCAAAGATATTTTCCTTCTCCGTAGATTGACATGGACGAAGCCAGCACCAGCTTCTCCACTCGGCTCTTGCGATCCAGCAGCTGTTGCAGCAGCACCGCGGTACCCTGCGTGTTTGAGCCCATGTAACGCTCAATCTCATACATGGACTGGCCTACGCCCACGGCTGCCGCCATATGAAATACTACATCGATACCTGCCAGCGCTCGCCGCACTGCGGCCGAATCCCGAACATCGCCTTGCATGAATTCAGCGTCTTCAGGCAGATAGTCGGGGATCCCCTCAACATGGACCTGGCCTGTAAGGTTGTCAAAAATGCGAACGTGGTGGCCGCCGGCCAGCAGGGCGTCTGCCAAGTGCGACCCTACAAAACCTGCTCCGCCGGTGATGAGTATGTTCTTTGCCATTCCTACCTGGCTCCTATCAGAACTTGACTGTCTTTTTTTGCTGCGGCGTACTTGCGCACGGCCCAAACCGCGAACTCGGCAAAGTCTTCAGCGCGTTTTGGCGGACTCGTATAGTGCGGAGCAATGCCCATGTGCTCCGGAGTGAAACAGAGCGTCAAAGTAGTATCAAACGGCTCCAGCGCCTGCATCTGGCGATCAAACCATGCTTCAGCGTTTTCACGGTACCAATCCGCCCAGCTCACGCCGGTACGCAGGTACTTTACGCCCAGACGCTTGAGCCACTCGACGGCGAGATCGAGACGCGGGTCTTCATAATGAAACCATTGGCAGATGCCCATGCCCCTGGGAAAGGACTCCGCAGCCAGCTTGGGCGAACCGTCTTCCCGCAGAAGCCCCATATAGTAATGGCGATAGTAAGCGCTGCCTTCCGCTTCTTTGTGCCGTGTTGTGGCCGACCACGTAGCGGGCAGGTCTAGAAGGCTGTACCAGTGCACGCGGTCCACGATCGGCAACAGGATCTCAGCGGTGCGTTGGAGGCCGAATACCTGCACTTCTTCAGCGCCAAAAGAAGAGACGCCCGCTTCTGAAACCCACACCGGCTTCCCGGTAACAGCACGGATTTCGTCGATCTTTTTGGGCCAGTCCTGAAGTTGCCAATGGTTCCAGTCCAGAGGAAAGCCGTGTACGGAAACCACATCCACGGCATCCAGCACGCCATAAGAGCCAAGCAACTGAATAAAATGAGGATCAACGGGAGAAATGCCGCCCAGGGCTATGGGCAGCTCAGGATTCTCCCGGCGAATGGCCTTAGCGGCAGCGATCACCATTTTTGCAAACATCTTCCAATCGGGATCGAGCTTGAAATCCCAATGGGAAAGATTGTTTGGCTCATTCCACAACATGACTGCTTCAACCATGCATGCACCTTTGAACAGAGCTGGGCCAGGTTACAGGGTGCCCGCTAATTCGTGGTCTAAGAGATATTTCCCGTCGTCCTTGGTGACGTGGGATGGAGCGCAGATCCAGGTTTCCTGCTCAGGATGAGAGACGATTTGCAGGCCTGAACTGCGCAGCATTCCTTCCATTGCGCCATGATTGGGAATCCACCAGTTGGTGGGATCACCCGCATAATTCTTTTCAATAAAGTACATACAGGGAAAATCAGGGTCCTTGAATATCTCCATGTTCCAGAAATGATAATCCTCACGCAGCTCCGGACTGGTAAGAGAGCCGCGAATCATGGTCTGGAATATCAAGCTATGCCGGACTTTCTTGATGACTTTGTCGAGGGCGAACAAAGGATAGCGCAAATGATAAAAGAGTCCCATAAACAGAACAAAATCGAATTGCCCGGCAATGGAATCCACGTCATAGACGGAGCACTTGGCAAATTCGATATCCAGCCCCAGAATCTGGGAAGCAAAGCGCGCTTGTTCAAGGTAACGGTCGTCCACGTCAACGCCCAGGACGCGGCTGGCGCCTCTCTTTTTTAACTCTATGGAATAGAACCCGCCATTGCACCCAATATCAAGAACGCTGGCGCCTGATAAATCTGCAGGCAGCGCGGGAGCAATGTGCTTCCACTTCACGTTAGGAAAGTCGCCCAGGAAGTGACGTGGCGCAGTCCAAACCCCATTGAGGTTGATGTTATGGAACCAATCACCTTTTTCTGCGATACGACGTGTGAGTTCCTGATTGCCGTCAAGATTCGGAGCCGCATCGACTCCGAGCATGTTCGCGCGCGTTGTCACCATTGGTTGACTACCAATTTTCCGCTGTTCTTGCAGCTTACGAGATTTAGACTCGGTGCGAGCTACTTAGGATGTCCTTTAAATTCGGATACATGACGCAAAGGATCGGCTTCTCTCTGAACCCGGGCTAAAGGCAGGGGGCCTATGGCGTAAAAAGAGGGAGGAACTGCCATGATGTGCAGCCCACTCCCACTTCATAAAAACTTTTGGCCCAGCCGCGAGGCGCGCCCTGAAAATGCTAGACAGTCCTGCGTCCCGTGACAAGGTTGATAACGGCAACAACCAGAGCGATCACGAGCAAAAGATGGATCAGACCGCCAGCCACGTGGAATCCCCAGCCCAGAAGCCAAAGGATGATGAGGATTGCGAAAATCGTCCAAAGCATAGATACCCCTTCAAATGAGAAAACTCAGACAACCACCAAAAGGTGAGAAGCAGCGTTTCAGGACGGAGTTGTCTCTGGACAATATGTTTTCTGGAAAGCAGGACCTTACGGCCAAGCCGGAGAAAACTCCAGCCAGCAGTATTTGGATGCACGCCGACAAAGCAATGCGGGCAGGAAAGATTTTTCCTACCCGGAAATGCCTAACTTACTGGGGGAGCCGGCGGCGAACCAGGCCAGTGGTTAATCCCATATTCTTTTAGCTTGCGATACAGAGTGGTCTTGCCGATGCCTAGCGCTCGCGCCGTCATGAGTTTATCGCCATTGAGCTGCCGTAGGGCATCGATAATGGCCTGCTTTTCCAATTCAGCCAGAGTCATAATCCGAGACTGCTTACCTGGCTCCGCAATCCGCAGGGCCGCCGAGCGTATATGAGGTGGAAAGTCAGTGGCTTGCAATACTGATCCGGCACTCATGGCCACGGCGCGCTCTAGGCAGTTTTCCAGTTCACGGACGTTCCCTGGCCACTCATACATCTGGAGCAGTTTCAAGGCATCAGGATTGATGGAGTACTGCACTCGCCGGGCTTGGCCAACACGCTCAAGGAAATTCTCTGCCAAAGGACGAATGTCTTCCTTGCGCTCACGCAATGGGGGCAAGCGAAGTCCCACCACGTTGAGGCGGAAGAAAAGATCTCGGCGGAAGGTCCCCTGCTGGACCGCTGTCTCCAGATCACGGCTGGTAGAGGCCACAATGCGCACGTCGACAGCAATAGATTTGCCGTTGCCCTGAACCTGAAACTCTCTTTCCTGCAAGGCGCGAACCAATTTGCCCTGAATATCGAGAGGCATCTCCCCGATCTCATCGAAGAAAATAGTTCCTCCGCTGGCCAGAGCAAACAAGCCTTCCCTTGATTTTCCAAAGCCGTTGGCTGACTTGATAGGACCAAACAGTTGATTTTCTAAAGCGCCATTGGCCGTGGCCGCGCAATCCACCAGCAGGAAAGGATGGTCGTGAAAGGGTCCGCTGGCGTGAATGGCCCGCGCAACAGTTTCCTTGCCGCTGCCGCTTTCACCCTGCACTAAAACAGGATGCTTGCTGGTAGCTACCTTATTGATAATGCGATAAAGCTTCTGCATTTCCGGGCAATGCCCGAGCATGCCGTGATTACCGCCGGGATTGGCTTGTAGATGTTCGCGAGACATGCGATCCTCCAATGAATTGCGGAGGCGCCCTGCGGCGCGGGTGAGCAGCGCCTTAAGTTCTTCACCTTTGAACGGCTTGCGGATAAAGTCGCACGCGCCACTCTTCATGGCGGTAACCACGGAATCAACCGTGGCGTGGCCGCTGACCATAATGATTTCGGTCTGCGGATGCATTTCCTTGAATTTTGCGAGTAGATCGATTCCGTCCTGGCTCGACTGGCGGACATCGAGCAGGACCACATCGACAGGCTGCACTTCCATCTGCCGCAACGCGGCGCGGGTATTGTCAGCCGTATAAACCTTGAATCCCATACTGCCTGCAACTTCCCTGGATAGGTCTCTGGCCCAGCGATCCGCATCGACGATCAATAAGAACAGGGATTCAGCTGGAAAAGTTTCTTCGCGTGGAATGGCCCGTGCTGCACTCGACATAGATTCCCTTTCCGTTACTCTGGAAGCCATATATATTCTGTCCTTGGCAAGGAGGGTGACTTCCGGAATCGATTCGCGGCGAAAAACACTTAAGGCCCGCGCAAAGTGCGCAAGGTCAGCTCGATTATTCTTCTTTCTTGCTTTAAATAAAGAGGTGCGTGGTCCCCGCCGCTAACGGTGTCCGCTTTACAAAGTTAACTGCAGTTCGGAAGGTAAACGACCGCTCAAACTTTTTTACGTTTTAGGTTAAAAATTTCCAATTTCAGAACATTGATTACAGAAATCGAAGTAACGATTGACACGATCCTGTTGCGTATTCTCACGCTGTTGTCCAACGGACTACGCTGGCTTGACTTGAATAGAAGCCACGCGATACCTTCGCGGAAAGCCTTTCCAGCCACATCAGGGAGAATTTAGTGCCTTTTCAACGGATGATCACGCTCACCACCGACTTTGGCTTAACAGAGCATTATGTGGGTGCAATGAAAGGGGTTATTTACAGTATTAATCCAACAGCACAGGTAGTGGACATCACCAATGCCGTACAGTCATTTGACGTTCTGGACGGCGCGCTTGCTGTCTCACAGGCATACCATTACTTTCCCAAGGACACTGTACATGTGGTCGTAATAGATCCCGGCGTGGGTGGCCCACGCAGACCGATTATCGCAACAGTAGGCCAATACGTTTTTGTAGCGCCCGATAACGGTGTGCTGTCTTTAGTCTACGAGCGCGAGGAGCGCGTAAGCGTCCGCCACATAACTTCAGAACATTATTTCCATAATCCGATCAGCAACACCTTCCATGGCCGCGATATTTTCGCGCCGGTGGCAGCTTACCTGAGCAAAGGCGTGGACCAGGCTAAGTTCGGAGAAGAGATCACCGATTTTGTGCGCTTTCTTGCACCCAGGCCAAAATCAACGGGTGAAAATGCGTGGAAAGGTCTGGTGCTCAAGACCGACAAGTTCGGCAACCTGATTACCAATATCTCGCCGAAAGATATTCCGCAGATTTTTGATGGATCGTCTAAGGCCTTTAAGATCACGGTGGGTAAAGCGGAGGTGACGAAACTAGTTACCACCTACGCCGCAGGCGCGCCGGGAGAGTTGTTCGCGCTTTTGGGCAGTACCGGCTTTCTGGAAATTTCCGCGAATAAAGGATCAGCATCACGCGTGGCGACAGCGGACAAAGGCAGTGAAGTGACGGTAACGATCGCGGGATAGCGGTGAGTTCAGTAGGCCCGTAATCCGGAAGTAGTCCGATTGGCCTCTCTGAATCCGAGCTCCCGCTGCTAACCCCGGCAACCGTGCTGGAAACCATCTTCGGAAGAGCTCTAGCTGCTCAACTCACACTCGCGCCATCCTATTGCGAATGCAAGGCGTGAGCGAGACAATGAACACGCTCTTGATTTCGTGACGTACATGCAATATCTGCTTCCAGGCGCGGTGTTCCTGTTGATGATTTCCGTCGGTTTGAGCCTGAAGCTCACGGAAGTTGTCGCGAATTGGAAACGGATGGAGTGGTCCGGGTGGTTGAGCCTCACAGCGGCGACCTTTATCATTCCTCCCACACTCGCACTGGTGCTGGCGAACCTATTTCGCCTGACACTGGCGGAAACCGCCGGGCTGTTCCTGGTTGGGGTAGCGCCGGGTGCGCCCCTGCTTACGCGTAACCTGGCGCGCAAAGGCTTTGACATGCACATGGCGGCAAGCTACCAGGTGTGGGCCGCGCTCATGGTCCCTCTGATGATCCCGATGCTGGCAGCGGCAGCGGGCAAGCTCTATGGGCGGGACATCTGGGTCCCTCCTGGGGTGCTGCTGAAGCAAATCGTGCTGAAGCAGTTCCTGCCGCTGGCATGCGGGATGACGATCGCATGGATCGCTCCCAGAACATCGCAACGCATCCAGTTGTCCGCGAATGTGGTGGGCAACGTGTTGTTTGCAGCTTTGCTGGTAGTGGTCTTATTCAAAATGGGGCCGGCGCTCAAAGGCATCACGCCTTTGGTTCCGGTGGCGGCCTTGCTGCTGGCTGCTGGATCCATGGCGGCGATCCTGATGTTGCCATCCAGCAATCAGCAGGTCAAAACGACATTCGCGATCTGCAACGCGAACCGGCACGTAGGATTGGCTCTGCTGCTCAGCGGCCAGTATGTGGGCTCCAGAAGCGCCCTGCCGACTATCGCTTGTTATGCGCGATTGGCTCCGCTGATCATGTTTGTTTACGCCAGGTACTCACGGGACAGGACAGCGGGAGTCGCAGCAGCGCCGAGCACCCGCGCAACCAAGCCTTAGCTTTGTTGCACACCGCAGTCTTGCTTGTGGAGAAGTAACGTCCCGGTAAGACTGGTTTTGTGATCGATTGCCTACGCGTACTTGATCAAGTTCATAAAGCCGAAATCCATATGCAATTGAGCATGACAGTGAAACAAAGTTAGCCCCGGATTATCGGCAACAAAATCAATTTCTGCGGTGCTGAAAGGATTCACCAGGACCACGTCTTTGTGCACGCCTCCGGTAAGTTTGCCGGCAAAGTTTGTTATTTCAAAAGTGTGCCGGTGGAGATGCAACGGATGCGTGTCGCCACTCTCATTGCGAAAGGTCATGCGATAGCGTTTTCCCTGCTGGACGATCAGGGGATCAGTATCAGGAAATGACTTTCCATTAATCGTC
>JASLFF010000497.1 GCA_030150795.1 Terriglobales bacterium
AATCACCTCAACCAGTAATACCACCAGCGCAATGACCAGAATCAAGTGAATTAAGCTGCCGGCAATATGGAACCCCCACCCCAGCAGCCATAGAAGCAGCAGAATGGCAAAAATCGTCCAAAGCATTCGTGTCTCCCCCCGGCCGGCGCCACTCCGGCCTCTTAACTAGCTTGGATGCATTTACGCAACAGGCGAGTTGACACGCTACAACTTGAAGCAAGATGTCAAATCCGTGCTTAGCAGCTCTGCTATGGCAGATATAGAAACAGCAACTCTGTTCCAGATTCACATTCAGTGCGATCAGCAACTCTGGTGATGCGGAGACCTTGCAAGCAGCAGCTCTGATACGCCGCAATTTATGCGGCTTTGCGGTCATGTCTCTCAGAGTGAGCAACGAGAAGTCTCTCTCTCAACTCTAACCAAAGGGTTGCTTTTGGCTGAGCTGCGGTATCCCTGGCCGCGCAGAATGGCAGACCTTCACGCGCAATGGAAAATTTATACAGACGGATCGGCACTTTACTGGTGGTGGCGATGGCGGTGGGCTTCACTTCGCTCTCGCCCAAGCTTCGCTCGCAGCAGATAGAGGCTACAACATCGGCGGTTTCCTATGAAGGGCAGAGAGTGTCGTCAGTGCAGCTGGCGGGACAGCCGGATGGCAATCCTCGCATGTTGCGCTCATTGATCGCGCAACCGATCAATGAGTCCTACTCGCAAGCCAAAGTGGATCAAACTGCGGCGGCCCTGGTAAAAGCCGGAGTTGCGAAGGATGTGGAAATACAGGTGACGCCCGCGCCGGAAGGGATACATGTGCTTTTTGTCCTGAAGCCGGCTTACTACTTTGGTGTTTATACATTTCCCAACGCAGAGAAGGTATTTTCTTACACCCGTTTGCTACAGGCCGCCAACTATTCCAAGCAGGAGCCCTTTGCGCAGGAAAAAGTGGAAGAGGCAGAATCTAACCTGCTGGAATTCTTTCATCGCACCGGCTTCTTCCTGGCGACGGTTGAACCGAAGATGCAAATAGACGAGAAGCATCGCGTCGTCGACGTGGAGTATGACATCAAGCTGAAGCGGCGGGCAAAGTTCGGCAATGTGATTCTGGCCGGAGTCTCAGATCAACAAACCAAGAGGTTGAATGACAGCCTTCGCTCCATTAAGGCAAGACTTAAAGGCGCGTACATCAAACCGGGCAAGCCGTATTCCCTGAAAAGGCTGACAGCGGCAACGGCGTTTCTTCAGCAGCAATTAGGGAACCAACACCTCCTGGCCGCCCGGGTAAAGCTGGTGTCAACACTTTACAACCCTCAAACCAACCGGACTGACATAAAGTACGACATAACTGAAGGGCCGAAAATCGAGATCAAGCTGGCAGGAGCGCACGTGTGGGGACGCACTCAGAAAAAGCTTATCCCCATGTACCAGGAAAATGCCGTTGATCCTGATCTGGTCAATGAAGGCGCGCAAGACCTGACTTCTTATTTTCAGGCGAAAGGTTTTTTTAACACCAAAGTTGAGAGACAGATTCAACGGGACACATCCGGCGGCGTGACCGTGGTGTATCAGATTGAAAAAGGCCCCCGCGGCAAGGTGGAGGCAATTGAATTTCATGGTAATCAGCATTTTTCTGACAAAGACCTGAAGTCAAGCGTCGTGGTCACCAAGCGCACGCCGTTGATGCCGTTTTCCCACGGCAAATACAGCGAGCAACTTGTCCGCAAAAGCGTGAAAAACATTGAAGGATTGTACCGAGGCGCCGGGTACAGCCAGGTGAAAGTCACTCCCAGGGTGGTGAACAAGGACAACGAACTGCAGCTTGCGTTTCAGGTGGAAGAGGGCGTGCGCGATGTGGTTGAGACATTGCAAATAGAGGGTAACAAATCACTCGGGCAGCAGGAGCTTGCGCCAAAGGGCATGAATCTTGAGCCGGGTAAGCCGTATTCCACGCAGTTGCTCACCAAGGACCGCGACCAGATCATGGCGACCTACCTGGACAAAGGTTTTCTAAACGTGACGTTCAAATCCAAAGTGGAGCATACAAAAGACGATCCGCACCATGTGCATGTGGCGTATCAAATAGACGAAGGCCCACAGGTCCACACAGCCAGCCTTGACCCGGTGGGCGCTGAGCATACTCGGCCGGAAATTATCGCGCGCAATGCGGATATTAAAGTGAACAAGCCGCTGAGCGAGACAGCCCTGCTGCGCGGTGAAAGCCAGCTATACACCCTGGGCGTGTTTGACTGGGCCAGTGTGGATACGCGAGAACCAATCACTGACGATCCAAATGCTGCCGTGCTGGTAAAGCTGCACGAATCAAAGCGAAACAGCATCGCATATGGATTCGGGTTTCAGGTGATCAATCGCGGCGGAAGCATACCCAGCGGAACAATTGCGCTGCCCGGACTTCCGCCGGTAGGCTTGCCCACGAAGTTTACAACCAGCCAGAAAACATTCTGGGGCCCGGAAGGGTCAATTGAGTACACGCGCAGGAATTTTCGTGGCAGGGCAGAAACGCTAACGCTGGCCGCGTTTGGCGGAAGGCTGGACCAACGTGGTTCGGCAAGCTGGGGCAACCCCACATTCTGGAATAGCGGCTGGAGTTCCACGCTAACGCTCTCCGCCGAACGCAACAGTGAAAATCCGATCTTTACCGCGCGCCTGGGTGGTGCGGGGTTACAGTTCCACCATTATCTTGACCGGAACCGGCAAAAGTCTGTGATTCTCCGCTATGACTTCCGGATTACGAAGCTTTCAAACATCGTGATTCCAGACCTAGTGCTGCCGGAGGATCAGAATGTGCGGCTCTCATCATTGGCTGCCTCATTCAACCGCGATTCGCGGGACAATCCCCTGGATGCTCACAAGGGAATTTACGAGAGCCTTGAGTTGGATGTGAACCCGGCGTTTCTGGGGTCAAACACAAGCTTTGGGCGTTTACTGGGGCAGGCAGCTTATTACAAGTCACTGACGAGCGATTCATCGCTGGTTTGGGCCAACAGTTTGCGGCTGGGAATGGAACGTGCGTTTGGCGGCGCTCACATTCCTATCAGCGAAAGCTTTTTCTCAGGCGGCGGCAGCACGTTGCGTGGCTTCAGCTTGAATGGCGCCGGACCGCAACGCCAGGTGCTGGTTTGTCCCACGGACAATCCGAACTGCGGCGTACAAATTTCAGTGCCCGTGGGCGGAAAGCAACTTGTGATCTTCAATTCCGAACTGCGCTTCCCCATGGGTATTTCCGCACCATTCGTGGGTGGGACTCTGGGCGGCGCCGTGTTCTATGACGCTGGAAACGTTTATTCCAACGTGACTTTTAAGAACGTGTTTACTGATCTCACGCATACAGTTGGGTTTGGGTTGCGTTACAAGACGCCGGTGGGGCCGGTCAGAGTTGATATTGGCCATTTGCTGAATGCGCCGCCGGGAGTGAAGACATATCAGTTCTTTCTAACCTTGGGGCAGGCATTCTGAAGAAACTGGATTTGCAAAGAAGAATGAGCGTTGGAAAAAAGAGTCGATTCTGAAAAAGGGTGAACCAGTGAAAAGGTGGAAAAAGATTGCTTTATGGAGCTTGGCGGCGATCATTGTGCTGTTTGTGGGCGCGGTAGTGACGCTGGTTTTTTTACTCGACCACAATGAAGGCTTTCGTCACAGTATTCTGGCTAAAGTGGAAAATAGTGTTCGCGAATCCACGGGTGCGCGGCTGGAAGTGCGAGACTTCAACCTCCGGCTCTCAAACCTCAGCCTGGACCTTTACAACGTTGTGGTGCACGGCACCGAGTCCGATCCCAGCCAGCCACTGATGGCGGTAGACCATTTGCAGGTAGGATTGACGATCGATTCATTGCTGAATCGCCAATGGCACGTGCGCGACATTATTGTGGACCATCCGGTCGTCCGCATGGCCGTGAACAAAGCAGGCGAGAACAACCTGCCTAAACCGGAAAAGAAAAGCACCAGCAGCAGCAACACAAACGTTTTTGATCTGGCGATCCGGGAGCTGCGCCTAAATAACGGCGAAATCTATTACAACGACCAGAAAACGCCGCTGCAAGCCGACCCGCACAACTTTGCGGTGAACGCCAACTATGATCCGGCGCAGAAGAAATATTCCGGCGATCTTGGTTATAACTCAGGAAAGATTGTATATGGAACATATGCGCCGGTAGAGCACAACCTTCAGGCAAAATTCGGGGTAACGCCGCAGCAATTCACGCTGGAAAAGCTTGACCTCACGGCAGGCGAGTCACGGGTTGGGTTGAACGCGACGGTTAACGATTACAGCTCGTCAAACATGCAGGCCACTGGCGGCTATGAAGCCACGCTGGTCACCAATGATTTAAAAAGAATCCTGAAAGACCCTTCACTTCCCGGTGGGACGGTGAAGCTTACGGGGCAGTTGAAATACCAGGCTGATCCGAAGCGGCCAATGCTGGAGACAGTTTCCGTGGCCGGAAATGTGAGCAGCTCTGGTCTCACCGTGAAGACGCCAAGCTTGCAGACGGAGGTCCGCGATCTCTACGCGCGCTACCAGCTTTCCGGCGGCAATGCAGAAGTAAACGACATTCATGCAAAGGTGATGGGTGGCGCGCTGAGCGGCAAGCTGACGATTAAAGATGTTGCTGGAGCTTCTGTTGCGCAGTTGCAGGCCTCGCTGAAAGGTTTGTCGCTGGACCAGGAGCAAGCGGCGATGCACAACACTTCGATACGGCAGGCGCATTTGAGCGGACGAGTTGACGCAGACGCGAATGCACATTGGGCCAAGACGCTCGACAATCTTGTCGCACATAGCGATGCCACAATCAACGCCAGCCTTGGACAGGGCCATGCGACGCCGCTGAATGGCGTGATCCACGCTGATTATGCGGGCGCGCACAAACAGCTTGCCCTAACCAACAGTTACATTCGCACGCCACAGACCAGCGTCAACTTGAACGGCAAAATCAGTGACTACTCACAATTGCAGGTTGCGGTGCGATCCAATGATTTGCATGAGCTTGAGACGTTGGCTGCGGCCTTGCAGAAGCCGGCTTCAGGGCAAACCCGAGGACAGCCACCAGCGCAGCCGCTAGGCCTCTACGGCACTGCGAATGTGAATGCAACGGTGAGCGGATCACTGACGACTCCACAGATCAGCGGCCAGTTGGATGCGCGCAACTTCCGGGTGAAGGGGAGTTCATGGAAAGTGCTGCATACGGCATTTACCGCAAATCCGTCACAAGTGACGTTGAGCAACGGCGATCTGGAGGCTGGATCTCCACCCCAGAACGCGCAAACGCAACGCACTATGGAGACACAGGCATCACAGGGCCGTATCCATTTCAGCGCGCAAGCCAAGCTGAATAAATGGGCTTACACGCCATCTAGTCCGATTACCGCGAACATCTCCGGGTCGCAGATTTCAATTGCTGATCTGGAAAGGCTCTTAAACAAGACTTATCCGGTGAGCGGCACGCTGGCGCTGAACGTCTCTCTCCACGGAACACAACTCAACCCGGTAGGACAGGGAACGCTCACGGTTACCAAGGCAAAAGTTTCAACAGAGCCAATCCAGAACCTGAACGTGAAGTTTGAAGGCGACGGAAACAGCGTGAAAGCGAACCTGACGGTGCAAATGCCGGCTGGGACGGCGCAGGCTGACGTGAATTATTTCCCCAAGACAGAAGGGTACGACGCACGTGTGCAATCGCAGAATTTCCGGCTGGAAAAACTGCAAACCGTAATCGCGCGCAATATGCAGATTGCCGGTGGCGTGAACCTGAGCGTGAACGGCAAAGGCACGATCAAAGATCCGCAGTTACAAGCGACGATCGATATTCCGCAATTGCAGATGCAGAAGCAGACCGTGCAGGGCGTGAAGTTCCAAACCACAGTGCAGAACCATGTGGCGACCATTGCGCTTGACTCGGACGTTACGAAGGTGTCTTTGAAAGCGCGCGGCACGATAGGAATTGAAACGCCATACATGGCGGACATCCATCTGGATAGCGGAAAGATTGATTTCCAGCCGCTGGTAGCGCTGTATGCGCCGGCGCAGGCTGCTGATCTTTCCGGCCAGACGGAATTGCACGCGACGTTGCGCGGACCTCTGGCGGACAAGAATCGCGTGGACGCACATCTGGAAATTCCGAACCTAGCTGTGCATTACAAACAGTTCCAACTGGCGGCAGCAAAACCGATTATTGCGGACTACAAGAACGGAACTGCAACGCTGCAACCAACTTCTATCCGGGGCACCGGCGCCAGTATTGACGCGCAGGCTGTTGTGCCGGTGACCACGCCCAAAGCCGCTTCATTTTTGGTGAAAGGCAATGTTGATCTGGGCATCGCGCAAATGTTTGTGCCGGACATTACAAGCTCCGGGCAGCTGCAATTCGATATTGACTCAAAAAGGTACGGCCCTGGGGCGAATCTGAATGGCCAGATCAAGATCGTGAATGCCAACCTGCACACAGTGGATTCTCCTGTGGGGTTGGACCACGCGAACGGAGCGATCAACGTAACGCAGACACGGCTGGAGATCAGCAGCTTTGAGGGGCAGATGGGCGGAGGAACTATTAATGCAACCGGCGCTGTCGCGTATCGCCCGGGAGTCCAGTTTCACCTTGGATTGTCGGCCAACAATATCCGAATGCGTTATCCGGAAGGTGTGCGCGCGATCCTGGCGTCTAATCTTGCACTCACAGGGAACACGCAGGAATCGCAGCTGACCGGGCAGGTAAGGATTCAGCGGGTCTCATTCACGCCGGACTTTGACCTGAGCACGTTTACTTCACAGTTCAGCGGAGGAGGGTCCAGCGATAGCGGAACACCGGGATCGTTCACTCAGGGAATGAAGCTGAATATTGCGGTGCAATCCACAAGCCAGATGAACCTGGAGAGCAGTCAGGTAAGCGTAAAGGGTGACGCGAACCTGCGTGTGGTTGGTACCGCCGCAGATCCTGTGATTTTGGGACGCACCAACCTCACCGGCGGCGAATTTTTTCTGGCAGGGAACCGTTATGAAGTTCAGCACGGGACAATCGACTTTTTGAATCCTGTACGGACAGAACCAGTGCTGAACATCCAGGTTAAAACCAGGATTGACGAATACAACATCAATCTGGCGTTAAATGGACCCATGGAGCGCCTGCAAACAACATATACGTCCGATCCGGCATTGCCGCCGGTGGACATCATTAACCTGATCGCGACGGGGAAAACCGTGGAGTCAGCGGCGGCGAACCCCAGCCCGAGTCCGACAAGCGCGCTAGGCGCACAATCACTGCTGGCATCAGGCATCAGCAGCCAGGTAAGCGGCAAGATTGCCAAGCTGGCCGGCGTCTCACAATTGCAGATCGATCCCGGTCTGGGAACCGACAACGGGCAGAACCCGGGCGCACGCATAGCCATTCAGCAGCGCGTTACCAGCAACCTGCTGGTTACATATGCCACAGACATTACAGCAACGCAGCGGCAGGCAATCCAGATTGAATACAAGTTCAATCCAAAATGGTCTGTGAGCGGCACGCGCGACCAGAACGGTGGGTTTGGCGTGGATGGAAGATACAGGAAGGATTTTTGAATCTGCGACATGGCTGGATGATCTTCTAGTCTGCCCTCTCCTGATCTGTGAGATAAGAGATCGCACTTACGCGGCTTTTTCCTGTTCCTTGCCGGGCAGAACTCCGATTTGCGTGAGCATGCCCATAAGGTCATAAAAAAGATTTTCTTCTACAATCTCGCCGTTTTCATTCCAATGCGCCACAGTGCAGAAATCCACTTTAAACGTCTTGTTCGTTGGCGGAATGGAACTGCCATCGGCCATCTTCATTGGGCCTTTCATTGTGCCGGTGAACTCGGCGATGGTGCAGGTCCAATCATCCTGGGCGATCATCACTTTGTAGGGATTGTTGATGAGGTGCTGGTCAGGGAATGTCTGAAAGAATGCGATTGCTTCCTGCTCATGCGCTTCAATACCGATGGTAGGCGGCTGGTTGGGCCAGCGAATGATGCAGTTTTTGGTGTGCCGTTTTCTGAACACTGTTAGATCCTGCGAATTCCATGAGTCATCGAGCGTTTTCATGAGTTCAAGGTTCTTCTCCGGGGTCATATTGTCTCCTGCGCCCCGAGTGTTGCTCGTCGCACACCGCACCAAGGCGTCTCAGGGCCGTTACGCCGGAACGGCTGGAAAACTCTGTCGAAAATTGTACCGCTGTTCGGCAGCGCGCGGACCACGCACAGTTGTTCATGGCGATATACGAAAGTCGACCAGATTCCAGTGCGGATGATAGTTAACATACGAGTAAACAACCGTGTGAGCAGATTCAGAGTTCGATAGTAATTATTGCATTAATAAATTCTTATAAACCATTTCGAGAGAAGCGCTAGAAGCGATCTTACTCTGGGGGCATCAGGTGTTATGGGAGGAGCATCTGAGGCACAAAAGGGGTAAGAGTATGAGAAAGACCGTTTATCTAGCTGGAGTTTTGTTCGTGGCTACATTAGCGCGGGCAAATGATATTTATATTACGCAGAATGGCGGCGGCGCAGGAACATCATGCAGTAGTCCGCAAAACGTAGCATTCTTTAACAACTCAGCAAACTGGGGTACTGGGAAGTCCATTGCACCCGGCACAATCGTGCATCTGTGTGGGACGTTCACCGGCACGGCAGGCCAGCAACTTCTTGCGGCACAAGGCAGCGGAGCCAGCGGGAATCCGATCACGATCAAATTTGAATCTGGCGCGGTCCTGACAGCGCCGTATTGGTCTGCCTTTGGCGCAATTTATGAAGAAGGGAGAAGCTTCATCACCATAGAT
>JASLFF010000622.1 GCA_030150795.1 Terriglobales bacterium
GGAGTGT
This sequence comes from Terriglobales bacterium, assembly GCA_030150795.1. The sequence goes on from JASLFF010000622.1 coordinate 8, forward strand.
GAAAACTGGCCAGGAATGAATCATGCCGGCCACTATCCTGGCTTTGGATGGAGTGGCCAGCGATTTGGAGGTTCGTTATTGGTCGTCGCGCGTTGCGCCAAGCGGAACAAATTTTACCGTCGGGCCAGGCGATACCTGCCTTTGTTGCAGAACGCTGGCAGGCGTGCAGGTCGTCATGCCTGCTGGCACAGGGGCCAGACCGTCCTGGCGGCGGAAGAAGTAGCTGCGCATTGTGTAACAGATGTTGCGCCGGCTTTCTTCAATCAATTTACGGGTTGTTGCATCGTCAATTTGCGTGCGCTGCATTGCGGGTAATTGCAGATTGCGAAAATCCTGGGCAACGTTGAGCTGTGGCTGCTGTGGAGCAGCCGTCGCAACAAATAAGAAAATACTTAGAGGCCACATGGTAGTCCTCCTGCCGGGAATTATAGCTCCTGGCGTTCGCACAATCCAAAGTGGAAAATTTTGTTGATCGGACAAGGAAATCGTGGCGGAGTTATTTGCAACTTATCAACCTCAGGCGTAGGCTTATGGGGTTCAACAGGCGCGGATGGCAGCTAAGATTTATCGTCCTTCGTTCAAAATCAGTAATCGAATGATCGCCCGTTAGCTAGCGCCTGTACTCCAGTAAAGAAGGATCGCATGAAGAATATTTATGTAGGCAATCTGGATTTTAACGTCAGTGAAGATGAGCTTCGGCAGGCTTTTGCAGCTTACGGGCAGGTCGAAAACGTCACTGTTTTGAAAGACCGCGATACCGGACAGCCGCGCGGTTTTGGTTTTGTAGAAATGGCAAACGATGAAGAAGCAGAAAAAGCGATCAGCGCGATGAACGGTTATCAACTGGGATCGCGCGCGTTGAACGTGAATGAAGCACGACCCAAAACCGGAGGCGGCGGCGGTGGCTTCAGTCGCGGTGGTGGCGGTGGATTTGGCCGCGGCGGCGGTGGAGGTGGAGGTGGAGGTTTTGGCCGTGGTGGCGGCGGTGGTGGAAGAGGCGGAAATCGCGGTGGTGGTGGGGGCGGCGGGCGCAGATATTAAAGTGGAGCAACGCAAAAGACGCAGGCCCTGCCTGCGTCTTAAATTTTTTGTTGCGTAGTGGACTTACACGAACTCTACGGCTGGCTTGTGCGGAATAATGCCGGCCTGGTAGCCCATGTCCAGAAGTTTCACTACCGCGCGTTTCCCGTCTTCACCGTAATCAAGCGTCCGATCATTCACGTACATGCCCACAAAGCGGTCTGCCATCTGCGAATCCAGGTCGCGCGCAAACTGCATTGCGTAGGCCAGAGCAGGCTCGCGATGATCAAGCGCAAACTGAATGCTGTCTCGCAATGCGCGGGTAACTTGCGCAATCAACTCGGGTCCAAGCTCGCGACGAATCGCATTTCCGCCCAGCGGCAGCGGAAGCCTGGTTTGTTCATGCCACCATTTTCCCAGATCAAGAATGCGATTGAGCCCTGACCGCTCATAGGTGAGCTGTCCTTCATGGATGATCAAGCCTGCTTCATACTTGCCGGCCAAAACTTCAGGAATGATGCGATCAAACGGCACCACTGCGGTTTCGATTTTTGGCGCGAACAATTTGAGCGCCAGATAAGCTGTTGTCATGGTGCCCGGGACAGCAATCTTCATGCCCTTGAGCTCTTCCAAGCCAACCATGCGCGGAGAAATCACCATGGGGCCATATTGCTCACCCACGCTGCCGCCGCACGGCATGAGCGCGTATTTATCCTGAACGTATGGATAAGCGTGGAAGGAGATGGCGCTCACGTCATAAAAGCCTTCCATGGCTTTGCGGTTCAGGGTTTCGATGTCGGTAAGCGTGTGAGAAAACTTCAGGCCCGGTACGCGGACTTTATTTGTGGCCAGCGCGTAGAACATGAAAGCGTCGTCAGAGTCAGGACTATGAGCGACGGAAATTTCGCGAACTGCGGTAGAAACAGACGAAGATGACATATTTGAAATCCTACAACACTGGCCGTTCATGCGGACAGCGGAATAATCTAGTCGTGCAAAAATCGCCGCTTAAAAATGTGTGCGAAAAACGATCCGGTAAGGGTTTTCTAATTCACCTGGTTCAGGCACTCAGAATCGTAACCAGGTTAAGTTTTCTCTACAGGTTCCTGCTCTAGCGTTACCGCTTCTGGCATTACTTCCAGCACTGGACTCGGCGGAGTGATGTGAGGCCGTTGCAAATGCCAGCGCAGCCGCCAGAACATCGCGGCCACCGCCGCCACAATGGCCACGATGGAAAGCGCTAAGAGAACGTACAAGGCCTTCATCAGCATTTGCGGCTAGGATACCAGAGCTGCGCATTGCCCGCCCCGGAAAAAGCTCTTAGACGCCCACGGGGAAAGGCTTAGTATGCGGCTCCTGCGCGGCCCTGCCGCGGCGTTCAAACCGCCCTTGCAGCAGTGACATCAATCCCGTGTACCAGTAGCCCAATACAAAAAGCAGCAGGAAAGGGATCGTCCAGTAATTGCCGCTGCTGAATGCGTAAGTGCACATGGCGACGAAGTAAGTTCCTACCAGAAGCTCCAGCCACGGAACAATGCCAAGCCGGCGGCGATATTTCTGTCCCTGGGCTTTATCGGCTTTCGACTGCACAGCGTATTTGGGTGTTCGCTTAAACGACGATTTGATTCCCAGCAGCGCTTCAATCACCGCGCGCGTGTTCGTGAGCGTCAGGCCGATTCCCAGCGCCATGAGAAAGGGAAGAAATAAAAATGTCCGCGGCCAGCGTCGCGGAAAAAGTTCTTTCTGTGAGACCAGGTAAAAGCTGGAAATAGAAAACGTTGATGCCATGAACAGCGGCAAATCGATCACCAGCATCTGGAACCAGCCGCCAAACGACCGGATAATCATGGCCGGCATGAGCAGCGTGGAAAGAACAATCATCAGCGGATAACTCAGGTTCGCGCTGAGATGGTAGAACGCTTCCACCTTCACGCGGAACGGAACGTCGCTGCTGAAAACCTTGGGCAGGATTTTTTTCCCGGTCTGGACCAGCCCTTTGGCCCAGCGCGCCTGCTGGGTTTTGAATGCCGTCATCTCAATCGGCAATTCCGCCGGGCATTCCACATCCTGCAGGTACTTAAATTTCCATCCCGCCAGCTGTGACCGATAAGAAAGGTCCGTGTCTTCCGTCAGCGTGTCATGTTCCCA
>JASLFF010000629.1 GCA_030150795.1 Terriglobales bacterium
CGCTGGTGATGCCGGCGGTGTTCAACCTTGCTCTCTTTGGCACCCTTCAGCATCACGACGTCAAGCTGCAAAACATCAGTCTCTGGACCAGCGGCGTGCTCATTGCTCTTTACCTGCTGAACATGTTCTTTGTTTTTCGCACCCACCGCGCTTCATTTTCCGCACCCCATGCCGCACCCCAGCCACAGGAAGAAGCAAGCCCCGGAACTTCGCGCACTCAGGCTCTTATTTCGCTCGGACTTGCCACGTTCCTGATCGCCGGCATGAGCGAAATCCTCGTCGGCCAGATCGCTCCTGTCACCAGGGCGCTGGGCATGACTGAATTGTTTGTCGGCGTGATCGTTGTTGCGCTGGTGGGCAATGCGGCGGAAAATTCTACGGCCATCATCATGGCCCGCCGCAACCGTATGGACATATCCATGTCCATCGCAACCGGCGCGAGCACTCAGATTGCGTTGTTTGTCGCGCCTGTATTGGTTTTCCTCTCGGTCGCCATCGGACATCCGATGTCGCTCGTATTCAACGGCTTTGAAATCGCCGCGATTGTGCTCTCCGTACTGATCGTTGAAATGATTTCATCCGACGGCGAGACCAACTGGTTTGAAGGCGCGCAGCTTCTGGCCGTCTATGCCATTGTGGCGGTGGCGTTCTATTTTGTTCCGGAATAGCATGGCGCCTGTTTGGCGTTGGCCAAGAGCTTGAATGCGCCAGCCTTCCACATGAAAGCAAATCTCACCACGGATGCACACGGATGACACGGATTACAACCTAAGAATGGTCCTGATTGAACTTTTTTGATCCGTGTAAATCAGTTTTATCAGTGTTATCCGTGGTAGGGTCTACTCTTCCGCAGGCTTGCGATAGCCGCCGGTCAATGACATCCAGCGTATCTTCAGCGTGTCCACGCCCATGTGGAACCCATCGCGCCAGGGATGGACTTTGGAACGCTCATCATTGCCCCAGGCCACCGGCACTTCAGCCACTTTCAGCTTCATGTGGTGAGCAAGGTAAATGATCTCAGCGTCAAAGCCCCAGCGATTGACCTTTTGTAAGGGAAAAATCATTTTGGCCGCGCGCTGCGTAAACGCCTTAAAACCGCATTGCGTGTCATGATACGGAAAGGTCAGCACCGCGCGCGTAAACAGGTTGAAAGTGCGTGACATGATCTGCCGCTTCAATGGCTGCCGCTGAAATTGCAATGAAGGATCAAGCCATCGCGAGCCGATGGCCACTTCTGCGCCTTTTTCCAGCGCGGCAAAAAGCTTGGGTGCTTCCGTGATCGGGGAAGAAAGATCGGCGTCAGTAAAAAGAATCACTTTGCCCCGGGCGTTGAGCACGCCATTGCGGACAGCATAGCCTTTGCCCTGGTTGCCGGGGTTTTCAATCAGCCGCACTTCTGGATGCTCGGCGGCAAACTCGCTGACAAAGCCGGCGGTATTGTCGCGCGACCCGTCGTTCACCACCACCACTTCAGCGCTCCACTTTTGGTCGCGAATATGTTTCAGCACCTGATCCAGCGTTCCGCCAATGCGCTCACGCTCATTGTAAGCGGGCACCACGATGCTGTATTGCGGCTGGGCTGCCTGTAAATTTTCGTTCGACAAGGGGAACTCGATGGCCAGGCTCATGCGGCTTGTTCCTTCTTTTTGAGCATGGAAAAAAACTCAGGTACCAGATTGGGGTCCCAATAGCCTCGCGCCGCTTCTTCAATCATGGTGCGCTGGGCTTCGTCATGGGTCAGTGCCGGTTTATAAGGGCGGGCGGTGCGGAGCGCGTCGTACACATCTACTACCTGTAACACTCGCGCCAGCAGCGGAATATCGTATCCAGTAAGCCGATCCGGATAACCGCTGCCGTCCCAGTGCTCATGGTGATGGCGGATGATAGGCAGCACATTCTGGAATGACTTCAACGGACGGCAGATCGACTCTCCAATGACCGGGTGCTGCTTCATGATCTCCCATTCATCCGGGGTCAGGCGCGTACCTTTCTTGAGGATATCGTCAGGTATGGAAACCTTGCCCAGATCGTGCAGATAGCCGCCGCGCTTCAGGGCAATAATGCTGTCGCCATCCAGCCCGATATGGTGTCCCAGATCGGCAGCGTAACGCGCCAGCCGCTCACAGTGGTTGCCGGTGTATGGATCGCGCGATTCAATCCCCAGCGCCAAAGCCACCAGTACAGCCTCAGCATTTTCCAGTTCGTCAGTAAACTCTTTGAGCTTGAGCAGCGACTTGACGCGGGCAAACAGCTCTTCCGGATACAGCGGCTTGCTCAGGAAATCGTCCGCGCCGGCTTCAATGCCGCGCACCCGGTCGTCGCGATCAGAAAGCCCGGTAATCATCACCACGGGTATGAGGCGGGTAAAAGGATCTTCCTTCAGCTCGCGGCAAAGATCATAACCTGACTTGCCAGGCATGACGACGTCCAGAAGGATAAGCTCTGGACGCTCCGTGTGGACCATCTGCTTGGCTTCTTCTGCTTCTGTGGCTGTAATGATGTCGTAACCGCGCGAGGAAAGGAGCTCACGAAGGAGTAGCAGGGTATCTAGCTTGTCATCGACAACCAGAATCCTTGGCGCCCGTTGCTTAAAGCGGCCATACTCCTCCCTTGCCCTTTCCGATATGGGTGCCATCGCTAAGTGAGAGGGTAGAGTTGATTCGAGGGTTGTATCGAGCAACTCTCGAACGCGTTTATCTTGTGGGTCATCGTCCAAAAGCAAAAATACCCCGGTAGCCGCCT
>JASLFF010000823.1 GCA_030150795.1 Terriglobales bacterium
GCGCGTTCCCAGCGCCGTAGCTGTTTGCGTGATGGTTTCAAATTCAAAAGCAATTTGTCCGCGCTTGCCGCCGAAGCTTTCAATATCCACCTGTGCGGCCGTGGCTTCGCGATCCAGCCTCATGGCTTCGCGATCCAGGGCCGTCATGTGCTCTTCCGCCTGGATCACCTGATTGCGCACCTGCGACGCCGAGGACATAGCTTCCATTACGTTCTGGCGGCGCGCTTCCTGCTGGCGCTCGAGATCTGAGAGGGCAGTGGCCGCATCCTGCGAGGACTGCTGAGCCGCTTGCCACTCATGCTGCGCGGAAGCGACCTCTGAAGCTGCCGATTCGGCAAAGCTGCGGTTGGTCTGCACCTCATCAGTCAACGACAGCAACTGGGCTTGCGCACGCTTCAACTCGGCTTGAGCGGCGGCAGAACGCGCATCGAGTTCAGCGCAGCGTTCCTGGTTCGAGCCACGGCGGGAGATAGCGCGCTCAGTCTCAACGGCCAGAGCATTCATGGTCTGGCTGTTATGCGCAATCTCGCTTTCAATGGCGTAGCCGCGCTGCGTGCGCTCTGAGAATTCCGCTTCTTTGGCGCTGACGGCTTCAGCATGTCTGCGAATTTCTTCGCCAACTACTTCCAGCGAATCGTTCAGGCCGGTTTCATCGCGGCCCATCTGGGCGAACTTGCTGGCCAGCACTACGCGCAGCTTTTCTTTCATCTCGTCGCGCAGGCGGGCGTAGCGTTCAGCCTTGGAGGCCTGCCGCTTGAGCGAGTTCATCTGCTTGGTAACTTCGTCAAAAATATCGTTGATGCGGGCCAGGTTGAGCCGCGACTGCTCCAGCCGCGCTTCCGCCAGCCGTTTCTTGGTCTTGAACTTGGTGATGCCGGCGGCTTCTTCAATGATGGCGCGGCGATCATACGGCTTGCTGCTCAGGATCTGGCCAATGCGGCCCTGCTCGATGATGGCGTAGGACTCCGGCCCCAGGCCGGTGCCCATAAAGATGTCCTGGATGTCGCGCAGGCGGCAGAGCTTGCCGTTCAGCAGATATTCGCTCTCGCCGGTGCGGAACAGCCGACGCGTAACCATGATTTCGCCCTTGGCGAACGCCATGGGCTTGAACTTGCGGCGACGAATCTTGAGGACCACAGCGCCGCTGGTCTGCGCGGCTTGTGCGTCTGGTGCACTGGGCTCGTTCGAAGTCGGCTGCTCTGCGGTTGCTTCCGGCGATGCATCCTGCGACGCTTCTGCGGTGCCTTGTTGCTCGGCTGCGCCTTCGGATTCCGAGGATTCGCCTTCCATGCCTTCTTTCCAGTCAAGCGGCCCGGGCTGCACTTCAGCTACGTGCGCCTCTGTGGCTTCTGCAGCATTGGCGCGGACAGAAGCCTCATCCCAGTCATCTTCTGACGGCATGTCATCTTGAACATCGATCTCAGGCTGGGTGCTGACCTCGCCTTCATAAACCTGGGGATCGATCAGCGTGAGCGACACTTCAGCCATGCCGGTGGGCTTGCGGTCGCGCGTGCCGGCAAAGATCACGTCTTCCATGCGCACGCCACGCAGGCTCTTGGCGGATTGTTCACCCAGCACCCAGGAAATGGAGTCAGAAATATTGGACTTTCCACACCCGTTGGGGCCCACTACGGCAGCAATGCCTTCGCCCGGAAACTTGAGTTCCGTGCGATCACAGAAGGACTTGAATCCAAGGATTTGCAGCTTCTTAAGTTTTAGCAACTTCCTACTCCTTCAGGAATGGCCAATGGTCGCACGACTGTGGCTGGCAGGTGCGTTTTTCTCTTTGGTGCTACCGGCTGGAGTAGCTAACCCGCGTTCCAGCTAGAGTACCCACAGAGATACCAAGGGTCAAGAGCAAAGCCCACAATATATTGTGGATAAGTGCACCAGACCACAGGATGTCGCACCGCTTGTGCAACCAGTGCCCAAACCACTCCTGTGAGTTTATTTATGAGGTCGGAAGAATCGCGAGAGCTACAGAAACTGTAGCGCTAATGGTGCAGGGAAGCAAGACGGCTTAAGGCGCGAATTGGTACACCAGAGTGCAAGGGGCTAAAGGATTAAGGTCGAATCGCCGGAATCGCGCGGGATCGCCGTCATCGCGCGTGATCGGAAAAGCAAGGCTCACCGCGGAGGCGCGGAGCCGCGGAGAAAAACCAAGGGCTTACGCGGATTTGCGCTGATTGTCGCGGATCAGAAAAATTTGTTAGCAGGTTAGAGGCTTTTGCGCCAGAGGGTCAGGGCATTGACGAGGGATTCTTCCAGCCACGGACGGAAGCGGCGCTCGCCGGATTCGTAGGGTTCGGCGTAGTTGACCTGGAAGGGCTCCGCTGAAACGACAACAGGGTTTCGAGAACCGTCATCAAAGACCGTTACGATCCCGATCAATCCTCGGTACTTCGTGCCGATACCGTGCGCCTGTACCTCAATGTTAGAGCGCCTCGGTGAGTTTAAGATCATCAAACCGTATGTCTGCTGATATTCCAACTTGTTTGCCTTATAAGGCAGCAAGGCTGGCGACAGATCGTATGAGGTACCCATCTGAAACTGCAACTCCGGCCTTATCGCCTCAAGTTCCCCGCGAAGCGCATACGCCAATTTTTCTAATCGTCTGTTCGCAAGAACCATTAACCGGTTCGCAGTGTCTTTCGTAGCCGGCCAGATGCTAGGATCCAAACTTTTACCGGGCGCGATCAAAACCCGTTTTGCGGCGGCAATCGCTTTTTCAACTGTATCAACCTGCTGCGTATCGGCAGCCACTTGCATGGCTTGGAACAAGG
>JASLFF010000450.1 GCA_030150795.1 Terriglobales bacterium
CGCTGGCAATTGGAGTTATGTAATCGATCGCCCGCAACTTGCCGCCGCGAATATGCAACGGAGGCCGATCGCTCGCGGCCGCGCTGATCTCCGCTCCCATCAGGCGTAGCGGCGTCATGATGCGACCCATGGGCCGCCGTGTGAGTGATTCGTCGCCGTGAAGATCGCAGCTGAAATTCTGGCCCGCTAGGATGCCTGAAAGCATGCGCATGGTCGAGCCAGAGTTGCCGCAGTCCAGGCTGCTCGTAGGAGATTGCAGCTGCTCTCGTCCGTCGATTTCCAGCGTGCCGTCCTGAGTTTTCCTCACAGCGCAGCCAAGCTGCTGGATGCATGCCACCGTGCTGGCACAATCAGCTCCGGTTGAAAAATTTGCCAACCGCGTTGTGCCTGCGGCAATCGCAGCCAGCATGGCATAGCGGTGCGAAATTGATTTGTCGCCGGGCAATCGTAGCGCGCCCAGTATGTTTTTTGCCGGACGAATAATCACTTAAATTTTTTCTCCCGAAAAAATTGCATTGAAGTTGCCTAGCAGTACCAAAAAATATTATTCGTGGAATGTTTACCTAAATACAACTCCCATATTTCATACACATTCTCATTGTCAGCACTCGTGCGGAAGCGCGATGCCAACAAGAGGCACTCCGGTCAGGCCCTGGCCCCTTTCCAGAACTTCCTCTTCGTGACAATTCAAATGTAGCAGGTTGTTATGAAGACCCAACGGCTGATCGCTATCTCTCTTGCATTTGTAAGCTGCAGTCTCTACCTCTCGGCGCAAAGAATGGGCATGGACCCGTCGCTGCCATCGCAGTCGCCGTTTTCTAATCAAAATACAATGCCGGGTTCCCGTCCAGGGATGAACAGTCCCCGGGGCGACACCCGCTCGATCAGCGGTGTAGTACAGGACAATCAAAACAATGGGCTGAGTGACGTGCGCGTTGAGCTCAGTGACGCAAACGGCGCCATGATTGGCTCTGCCTATACAAATCCTTCCGGACATTTTGAATTTACCAGTCTTGCTCCGGGAGCTTACACAGTGGTAGCCACATCCGGGCTGCAGCAGGCTTCAGAACGTGTGGATGCCACCAACTTTTCCAATTCCGTCAACGTTCGCTTGCAGGGCGTAAGCAAGCCGGCTGACGGAGTTGCAGGGAATTCAATCTCCATAGCGCAGTACCGTGTTCCGCCAAAGGCCCGTGAAGCGTACCGCAAGGCGCATGAAGCGGTTGAAAAGGGAAAGACGGATGACGCCCACAAGCATCTGGCCAAAGCGCTGGAACTTTGCCCAAATTATGCTGACGCTCTCACCTTACGCGCCGTGCTGGCGTTGAACCAGAGAGACTCGCAATCAGCCATCGCAGACCTGGATAAGGCCATCCAGGCCGACGGAAGCTATGCCATGGCTTACATGGTGATGGGCTCCGCCTTGAACATGGAATCAAAGTTCGATGAAGCCATCCGCAGCCTTCTCCGTGGCCAGTCTTTGGCGCCGAACTATTGGCAGGGTTATTTTGAACTGGGCAAGTCGTATATCGGAAAGGCAGATTATCCGGCAGCTCTGCGGCAGTTTGAGCGTGCACAAAGCCTTGCGCCCGCGGACTATCCGCTCATTTCCTTGCTGCGCGCCCATGCGCTTCTGGCCATGAAGCAGTTTCCTGAAGCCATGACGGCGTTACAGGCTTACTTGCAGAAAGATCCTCAGGGCCCCAACAGTGAGCAAGCACGCAAAATGCTGGAACAGACTCAGGCATACGTAGCCAGCAAGAAATAACAGAAGCGGTCAATACCTGCATCAGCCACCCCGGTTTGGGGTGGCTTTTTGCTAGCGGTTTACCACTCGGTCCTGCGTCGCTGGTGGCGCAGCTGGCAGCATTAGAGGCTCTTCCGGAATGATGATCCAGGCGGCGAAGTAAGCCAGAGCGCCCACTCCTCCACAAACGATGCATACCGCCCATACAATGCGGATCAGCGTCGCATCCAGGTCATAATATTCCGCAAGTCCCGCACACACACCGGCGATCTTGCGCCCCTCCCGGGGACGTACCAGGCGTTCGCGGCCAACCACGCCTGCCACTCTCTTGCCGCAGTAGCCGCAAAGGTTTGCGTCGTCTTGAATCACCTTGCCACAGTAATTGCAATACATAGGCTCCTTCCGTCAGCGGAGGCATTTGGATGCCGGATCGACCGCTAAACGTAATCTTTCTCCAAATGATACGCATTTCCTGCTGCCTAAGTTCACTCAAGAAAGCAGAAAAAGAGAGTTTTCTGCGACCGCTGAACCGGGTTCGAAGTTGTGTCTATTTGCGGGTTTAGGGGTTTTGCTCGGCATCGGGTGCACTCCAAAGTTGGCCGTCACTATGGTTCGCGCCTCTAAGATATGCCAAAAATTGCAATTACCTCCGTAATAAGGCAGGCCCTTGCGGGTAAGGTTTCATGTGGTCCATTATCGGGCAGTTTACCTGATACCTTAGCCGGATTAGAAACGGTACAACCATCTTGCTCCCCCGCATCCCGAACGACCAAGGATACGGAAGACAAAACTATGACCAGACCGCTCAAGCCAGTCAAAGAGTTCTATACAGAACCCGAGGCCGCTGGCTACCTCAACATCCCTTTAAACGAGCTATATACGCTGCTGGACGAGTACATTTTCAATGACGGCAGCCCTCGCCCGCAGGACCTTACGTTCTGTGAAGCCGACCTGGTGCTGCTCGGATTTTGGAGCAAAACCAAGGACAATCCAAAGATCCTGCGGATGCCCCGGCGTCGCGAAGCCTGAAGCTTTTACATGTAAGATTTTCCAGGTACAGTGTCCTGTTGGCCATGGTTAAACCTGTAAGTTGATGGCTACCATAGGGTTACGTTCCGCCCAGCTTTGGCCCTCGATTTGCCCTTACATTGGGAAGACTTAGGGGTTTTCCCAAATGGCACATCTGGCACCGAATTATGAGGAACGGCAGGAGTTCTGGAAACCGGCGGTAGCTCCGCGGCAAGAAGCGGCATCAGCTGAGACGACAGATCAGGTGTGTCAGGAGTGCGGTACGGACTTTGTTCTGGGATCGCGCTTTTGCTATGTCTGCGGCGCAGACCGTCATGCCAATCTTGCCGCCAATGCAGTGAGCGGCCTGCGTGCCTGGATCGACTTTGCTTCTTTGCGTGAAGCTCTGGGGCAGAGCAATGCTTCCCTGGTGGCCTTGGTCATGGGATTCGCCTGCGTCATTGCCGCCATCGTCACCGGCTTTGTCTTCACCGCTACCACGCTGCTCGATTGGCAGGCCGTACAGCTTTGGCGTATCGAGTGGCTTCTTGGCGCCGTCGCCATGTTTGCGGCCGGCTTCCTGCTCAAGAAGAAATAAGTTCTCCCCTTAAAAAAGGGCGGCGTGCGCATTCGCCGCTCTTTTTTATTTCTAACCGTAGAATTGTGTGCAAGTTTTCTGGACAGTCTTGCTTTAGAGGGCCTCCTGAGTTGCTTATCCACTGCACACGACGCGGTTAGCGATCCATCTCACCCCTACGACACGCCATCCTGAGGCAAGCCACGCGAACTGCAAAGTGTTTTGACACAGCTTCCGCGAAGCTGAAGGATCGGCTCCGCTGTACCATAAGGCTATCCAAGACTGCTTGGATGTTTTGATGATCGGCTGCCTAAAGAACAGCGGGGCAGATCCTTCGCCTCGCATCCGGAGCAT
>JASLFF010000685.1 GCA_030150795.1 Terriglobales bacterium
TCACATCCACGCCGGTGCCACCGGTGGCATCCATCACCTGTTCATAGACGTTGTCTTTGGCGGGATTCAGAACGTGGTCAGCCTTCATCTTTTCCGCCAGCTTGCGCCGATGGTCGTTGATTTCCAGTGCGTACACCTCGCTCGCGCCACAGGCGCGCGCCACTGCAATACAGAACAGGCCAATCGGCCCGCAGCCGATCACCGCCACCGTCTTGGCGGCAATCTCGCCGGCCAACACTGTATGTACGGCGTTGCCCAGCGGATCAAGCACACTGGCATAGTCCGCTGGAATGCCGGGGTCGATCTTCCAGATATTCGATTCGGGGATTTTTACGAACTCGGCGAAAGCGCCATTGGCGTCCACGCCAATGATCTTTACGTGCTGGCAGATGTGGGCTTCGCCGGTGCGGCACTGATAACATTTGCCGCATGCCACGTGCATCTCGGCGGAAACAAAGTCGCCTTCCTTCACGGCTGTCACGTTCTTGCCCACGGCAACAACATGCCCGCAGAACTCATGGCCGGGAATCAGCGGCGGCTTGATGCGGTTCTGCGCCCATTGGTCCCAGTTGTATATATGCAGATCGGTGCCGCAGACTGACGCCACCTTCACTTTCACCAGCACATCGTCCGGGCCAAATTGGGGAACGGGCATCTGCCGGACGTCCGCTCCCGGCGCGGCCTCCGGTTTTACTACGGCTAGCATGGTTTCAGGCATTCAATTCCTAAGTATTGCTTCGATATGAAGGGCAAACTGTCTATTTTAACAAAACGCTCCTATGGACGATTGCCCAGGCAGCGCGCTTCCGGCATCATCTTGCATCAGCTCATCTTAAGGGCTCGTTACTAAATTGTAATGTTTGCCGTTGCGCTTGCTCCTGAGGCAACAATCACCAGTGGAGTACTGCCCACCGGTGCATTGTTCAAGGTAAGTCTCAACTGGTAAGTTCCCGGAGCAATAAACCGGCTCGTCCATGTGAGTTGTAGGACGGGTTCCTGAAGAATGGTTTTATTGGTGCTGTCAATTACCGTGATTTGCAAACTTCCATTGCCAATCCTGTTGCCTGGATCCGCGACAGTAAGTTGAATCATTCCGGGCTGGCTGGCCGCCGTTCTGGCTGCAATGGTTTTATCCACCTGTGCTTTCAAGTTTGCAATCTGTGTGGAAATGTCTTTTTCCATCTGCGCCGTATTGGTCTGAAACTCCGTAATCCATTCTTTGGTTTCCTGCAGCACCTGGTTTTCCACCTCAATGCGGAATTGCTTCGCGCACTCAATCAACGGAGCTACCTGGGTTGCTGGTACAGGATTTGCAGGCTGTGCGGAAATGCCCGACTGCATCATCAGTTCGGCCCAGTCCAGACGAAATTGCTCAAGGGCCTTACGAATATTTGTTGCTGTTAGAACATACCGGGCCCAACCGGTGGAATATCCGAAGGCCTTGTCCAGGCCCAATAATGCTGCTGCAATACCCAGGAGCAATGAGGGCACAAGAGGACTTTGAAACGGGTTGTCCCGATCGGCCTTATAAAGATTTGCCAGGATTGGTAATATGCCGCTCACGGCCGCAAGAACCCAAGCGGAAAATCTGACGACTTGGGAAAAGAAAGCCTTAGCGCCTTTGTGCTTCCAATACCAGTCGATCGATTTGATCGCCTGATCAATAGCGTAGTCGTGAATTTCAGTGAGAGACTCTTTTGGCCGGGCAGCGTCCCAGTTTTGGAATGTGTGTTCGGTCCGCTTCGATATTCAAAGAACCGCGCAACCTACGATGGACGCCAAATGCGAATGCTAAGAATGCCAGCAGCAATATCAGATGGATCCATCCGCCCAGACTGTAGACTTTGAAACCTATCAGCCAGAGAAGAAACAACGCCAGGGAAATAATCCAGAATATGATGCCATCTTTTACATTGAAAGCTTTGATTGGGTTGGCCATTCGTCTCACCTTGCATGATTTATTTGCCGCATCATCATAAACGCACATGACCCCAAAGAGGCCTTTACTCTTCTGCCAAAGTCCTCCGACTTGCCATTCGCGCAGAAAATGATATTATTAACTAACCAGTTAATTAATGTCTCCCGCCATCAAATCCGGCAAATCCGGCTCACGGGGCGAGCCTGAGAAAACCCGCGCCGCCATCCTTAAAGCTGCCCTGGAAGAGTTTGCACATGAAGGCGTAACCGGAGCGCGTACCGACGAAATTGCCCGCCGTGCCGGGGTCAACAAAGCTCTGCTGTATTACTACTTCAAGGATAAAGAAGGCCTTTACGCCGCCGCGCTTGACCAGGTTTTTTCAGGACTGCATGAGCGGGTCACCGGCGTGCTGGAGCGGTCCGATCTTCCGCCGCGAGAAAGGCTGCTGCTCTACGCGCGAACTCACTTTGACTACATTGCCAGCGCGCCAGTTTATCCGCGACTGGTGCAACGCGAATTCATGCGCAGCGCGGGGCGCGCACTTACACCGGCCGCCAGCCGGATCATGGAACGCCACGGCAAGCCCTTGTATAGCCGCCTGGAAAAACTTATTGAGGAAGGCATCAGCGCCGGCGATTTCCGCAAGGTCGATCCGGTCCAGACCGTAACTTCGATTATTGGCACTATTGTTTTCTATTTCATCAGCATACCTGCGCAGCAATTCATGCATGCCGGTGACCCTGCCTCGCCGGAACGGATTGCTGCCCGCCGCGCCGCCGTGCTCGACTTCATTTGTGCCGCCATTTTCACTCCGGGTGCCGCGCAGAAAGTCTGCAAATCATGAG
>JASLFF010000716.1 GCA_030150795.1 Terriglobales bacterium
AAGATCCTCTTCCAGTCCTTCACTCGCCTCCTGCATCTGCCACAAAGCAAAATCCGCGAATTGAAGCGGCAGGTCCGGCAATGGATTCTGGTGGCCCTGCGAGTATGCTTCATACAAATCTCTGAACTCCCGCATGAACACACCCAAAGACCATCCATCCGATACGATGTGATGAAATGTTCGCAGGAGAATATGGTCCTCCTCCGCCAGCTTAAGCAGCTTGAACCGCAACACAGGACCATGGGCCAGATCGAATGGGTCAGACCATTCACGGTTCACAAATTCCATCACCTGCCGCTGCTGCTCTGCCTGAGACAGCCCGCTGAGGTCCGTTACCGGAATTTCAAGAGTAAGGCTGGGCGCAATGATCTGCACCGGCTCACCCCGGTCTTCTGCAAAATATGTGCGCAAACTTTCATGCCGGTCCATGATCGTCTGGATTGCGCGGCGGAGTGCGTCCACATTCAATCTGCCGCGCAGCTGCAGGGCCTCAGGCATATTGTATTCCGCGCTGCTGCCTTGCAGCTCATTGATGAACCATAGCCGCTGCTGGGAATAGGACAATGGCGCGCGCTTAGCTTCAGGATGGCGTCGCAATGAGATCTGGATTTTTTTGCCATCTTGCAGTTGAAACGCTAATTTCGCGACCGTAGGCGATTCAAATATGCTGCGCAGCCCCACATCTATTCCCAAAGCGGCGCGGATTCGGCTTACCAGCCTAGTAGCCAGCAATGAGTGTCCGCCTATGGCAAAGAAGTCGTCATGCACTCCAACGCGGTCGCGATTCAAGACTTCCGCAAACAGGCCACACAATATTTCCTCGTCGCCATTGCGCGGGCCGGTATAGCCGTTTCGTCCACTCCATTCCTTTTCCGGAGCCGGCAATGCTTTGCGGTCGATTTTGCCGTTGGGCGTCAACGGCAATTGTTCCATCCCCACAAAAGCAGATGGAACCATGTATTCGGGCAATCGCTCTTTCAGGAACTCCCTAAGAGTTTCCGGCTTCACCACGCCATTCGCCACCACGTATGCAACCACTCTTTTTTCAGCGGGTTGATCTTCCCGCACGATTACGGCGCACGCCCTGACTCCCTCATGTGTCTGCAGAGCCGCTTCAATCTCGCCCAGTTCGATCCGGTAACCCCGCACCTTCACCTGCTGGTCCACTCGGCCCAGGAACTCTAGATTTCCGTTCTGCCCCCATTTCACCTGGTCCCCGGTGTGGTAGAGCCTCTCACCTCCTGATTCAGAAAAGGGATTGGGAATGAACTTTTCCGCTGTCAACTCCGGTTGGTTTAGATATCCGCGCGCGACTCCCTGGCCCCCCAAAAACAATTCGCCGGTCACGCCTGTAGGCACAGGGAGATATTCTGTATCCAGAACGTAAGCTTGCGTATTGCTGATCGGTTTTCCGATCGGCACTCTTTCATTTGTCTCGCCTTTTTTCAAACATGCATATGTGGAGTAGGTGGTATCCTCCGATGGCCCATACAGATTGAAAATCCGCTCCACCTTTAGTTCTTCGTAGAGTTGCTCCACAATGTTTGGCGGCAGAGCTTCTCCAGCCAAATTCACAGTTCGAATCGAGCTGGGTACGCCTTGGATTCGCAGCAACTCCGCCATCGCAGATGGCACTGTGTTGAGTAACGTCACCCCCGAGTTTTGCCTCATCTCTGCCAGACTCAGCGCATCCCGCACCACGATTGTCTTTCCACCCCAACTGAGCGGAGCAAAGATTTCAAATACCGAGAGATCAAAACAAATGGATGTGGACGCTAGAACTCCGCCCAGTTCTTCTGCTGTAAAGACCTCACGCGCCCATTGCAATAGCACGTTTGCACTACTGTGCTGGATGGCCACGCCTCTTGGCCTGCCCGTGGAGCCCGATGTGTAAATCACATAGGCAAGATTTTCCGGATAAAGCGGAAGTCCCAGGTCCTTTCCGCTCTCACGCGCTATCTCAACAAGATCCTTATCCACACAAATTACTTTTGGTGATCCAGGCAACTGGTCCAACAAGGCGCTCTGGGTCACCAGCACAGCAATGGATGAATCCTCAACCATGTATTTGACACGTTCCGCAGGATAATGAGGATCCAGCGCGACATAAGCTCCGCCTGCTTTTAGAATTCCCAGCAGCCCGATCACCATCTCCAGACTGCGCTCCATGCAGAGTCCCACTCGCACCTCTGGCCCCACTCCCATTCTTCTTAAATAATGTCCCAGCTGATTCGCTCTCCGATTCAGCTCACCATACGTCAACTTCTGTCCTTCAAACTCCACTGCTGCGGCTTCCGCGTTTCTTCTCACCTGATCTTCGAACAACTCATGCATGCATTTCTGGGGATAGGCTGCTTCCGTCCGGTTCCATTCGTATAAAACCTGAAATCGCTCGCTCTCCGGCAACAAGTCCAGACAATCCACTATCTGCTCGCTCCCAGCGACCATCCCTTCCAGCATGCGGCGCCAATGCTCCATGTAGCGCTCAATCGTTGCTTTCTCATACAGAGCCGTGGCGTATTCCACGCCACCTGCAATGCGTTCGTCCATTTCCCACAAAGATACTGTTAGATCAAAGCGAGCTACGCGATGCGTCGCCATCTCCAATCCCATTGTCTTCAATCCAACAAGGTCCAACGCACCGCGGGGTGCGTTCTGCCAGGCAAACATCACCTGAAACAACGGACTATGGGCCAGGCTGCGTTCCGGTTGCACAATCTCCACTACCTGCTCAAAGGGAATGTCCTGATGTTGCTGCGCCCCTAGAGATTGGTTCTTTACGCGTTCCAGCAGCTCCCCTACAGAAGGTCTGCGGGATAAATCTGTGCGCAGCACCAGCGTGTTCACAAAAAATCCGATCAGCTTCTCAAGTTCTTCTTGTCTCCGATTGGCAACCGGTGTCCCAATCAATATGTCCTGCTGCCCCGATAGCCGCCCTAACAACGCTGCCCACCCCGCCAGCAGGGTCATATATAAGGTGGCGCCATGCCGCTTGCTCAATTCCTTTAGCCTTGTCACCAGCTCTTCATCCAGCATCACCTCAAGCCATGCGCCCGCGTATCCCTGGTCCGCCGGACGCACCTGGTCCGCAGGTAACTCAAGCAACGCCGGCGCTCCTGCCAGTGTGGTTTTCCAGTACTCAGCTTGCTCCCTTAGAACTTCCCCCTGCATCCAATGCCGCTGCCACACCGCGTAGTCTGGATATTGCACAGCTAACTCCGGCAACGAATCGGCTTCCCCACGTGCAAATGCCCGGTACAATATGCTCAATTCGTTGAGCAACACCGCTACAGACCAGCCATCGGAGACGATGTGGTGCATGGTGATTAGGAGCGCGTATCGATCCTCTCGCTGCTGGACGAGTCGCCCGCGAATCAGCGGACCGGCTTCCAGATCAAAACTCGCATGCGCCTCTTCTTCATAAAGTTGTCGTAACTCAGCCTCCGAGTCTGCGTGATTTCGCAAGTCGTGGTTGCGCAATAGAAAATGGCTGTCCTCCACATCTGCAATCCGCTGCACCGGTTCGCCATCCACCACCACGAATGTGGTGCGCAACGCTTCATGGCGCTGCACGAGCCGATCCAGAGCCAGGCCCAATGCACGCCTGTCCAGATTGCCCACCAGACGCATGCCAAAGGGCATGTGATAGACCTCGTTTACCGTTTCCATCTGCGCCAGGAACCACAAACGCTGCTGCGCGTAAGAAAGAGGAAGAGCCTGCGACCGAGCAGCTCTCGTGATCGGCGGCAATTGCGCCTCTCTGCCGCCCGAGATATTGCCGGCTAATTCACTCAGACGGGAATGTTCAAATACATCGCCAATTTCAACTTCCAAGCCGAGCGTTTCCCGCAACCGCCCAATCATGGTTATCGCCAGCAGGGAGTGCCCGCCCAATTCAAAAAAGTTATCGTTCCGCCCTACCTTTTCTATTTCAAGTAATTCCCGCCAAATCGCCGCCAAGGTTGTCTCAATTTCTCCTTGCGGCTCTTCATACCCACTCACCGAGTACGCATTTCCATCTGGGGTGGGTAAGCGCTTCCGGTCCAGCTTCCCGTTGGGAGTCAGGGGCAAAGCTTCCAGACGCACATACGCTGCCGGCACCATGTACTCCGGCAGTCTCTGTGCCAGATGGCCGCGCAATTCTTCTGCTCCGACTTTTCCCCTGCCATCGTTCTGCTGAAAGCCGTTTGCGCCTTGCGTGTAATAAGCCACCAGACGCTTGCTCCCAGCCACATCTTCCTGCGCTACTACTACCGCTTCACTTACTCCGCCATATTCCAATAGCCGCGCCTCAATCTCTCCCAACTCAATGCGGAACCCGCGTACTTTGACCTGAAGATCATTCCGTCCTACAAACTCGATGGTTGCGTCCCGACGCCACCGCACCAGATCTCCCGTCCGGTACAATCTCCCTCCCCCCTCCGCGCTATACGGATCCGGCACAAACCTCTCCGCCGTCATATCCGCTCGCCTCAAATATCCCCGCGCTACACTCGCTCCCGCTATGTAAGCCTCTCCCACCACTCCCACCGGCGCCATGTTCATCACTCGATCCAGCACATACATCCGCCGGTCTCCTATCGGTTTCCCGATCGGCAGCGAAATCAATGTCTCCGGCAATTCCCTCGGCACCACATAGCAACTGCTGAACACCGTGCATTCCGATGGCCCATACCCGTTCACTACCCGCATTCCCGGCAACCGCTCCATCGCCCGCCGCACATGCATCACCGACGCCGTCTCTCCCCCCGTCAGCAAATACTTCACCCCCCGCAAACACTCCACATCGCTTTCCACCATTGAGTTGAACAGCGCCGCCGTCAACCACAGCGTATTCACTCCGCGGCCTTGCACGTACTTCCTGATTTCTTCAGCGCTCAACACCCGCTGCTGCGC
>JASLFF010000727.1 GCA_030150795.1 Terriglobales bacterium
GCACCAATCGCCCAGCCGGCATTCAGCCATCCATAACCGACAGCGCCGGATTTCAAAATGCGGTCGCTGAACGGCGCCGTAATCACGCCTTGCGTCAACATTCCCGCCATAAACAGGGCCCAGGCAGTGCCTAGCAGCAGCAATCGCGGGCGCAGTTTGATATAGGCAATGCCTTCTTTCAATTCATGATCAAACTTTGCGAACGCGCTTTCATGCACGATTGTTTCATCGGCCACAGCCACCGTGTGCCGGCCTTTGCGTACAAACAGG
This sequence comes from Terriglobales bacterium, assembly GCA_030150795.1. The sequence continues at coordinate 271 of JASLFF010000727.1, forward strand.
TAACATGCAAAGGAGAGCACGTAACTGGCAAAGTCGATGAACAGCACGCCGGAAAGGCCGATCTTGTTATAGACAAATCCCACAAGCGCGCCTGCCAGCAGCCATCCGCCTTGCACGCCTGCAAGCAGAAAACTATTCGAATGCACAAAATGGGAATCCGGCGTAAGTTCCTGGATGAGCGCGTTAATGGTGGGCCAGAACATCCAAAAGCCCGCGGCCACGATGATCGACATCAAATAAACTTCCCACAACGCAGCCACGCCGCGATACGCCAGCACCGCGACGCACAGGATCACCAGGCCGCGCACCGCGTCCAGCACCATAAGCAAACGGCGGCGATCTTCGCGGTCAATCACAACGCCGGTGAAAGGCAGCATTACCATCGCGGGGATGGTTTGCAGCATGAGCAGCGTTCCCAGCGCCATTTCTGAATGCGTTTTTTGCAGCAGAAACCAGGTCACGCCGGCGGAATTCATGCCGCTGCCGACCATGGAGATCAAATTGGCGGCAAAAATCAGGCGCATTCCGCGATGTTGGAGAATGTTACGCACGTCTACTCACTTTAGCATCCCGCAAAGCGCGCAAACGCCTTGCTATGCCGCCTGCAGCCTGCAATAATTTTGGCAATGCAGGGCCGCCACTTACGTGTGGTCTCCATCATCGCGATTTCCGCCGCTGCTTTTGTTGCCGGCGCTGCCATGCGTGAAGTGGTGAAGCCGTTTTCCGTTTATCACGATGGCGATGATCTCATCTTCACACCTGAGGCTGCAGGCAAACACCGGCTGGCCAGCGTGGGCCCGTGGAACCTGGGCGAGCGCGTGGCTGAAGACAAACCCGTAGATAAACGCCTGAATCTTTATTTTGTTGCGCCCGGCATGCAGTATCGTTGGGCGGGAAAATCCGAATATTACCATAATCTGGTCATCAACAAATACACCGTTGACGGCAAGCCGCGCGACTGGGACATTTTCTGGTGCTTTATTCTTGATCCCACGCTGCGGCCAGACCTGCGCAGCGAACGCGAACTGTTTATGGCCAAGCACCAGACGTTTCGTCCGGCAACGCTGTTTGAGTTCAAAGACATTCCTTCACACGCGCTGATCGCGGAGCGGCTGAGCATCAAATCCATGGCCGACCTGCGGCGCTTCCGCGAAAAAGATGGCTCTCTGCCGCGCCTGTTGATTGTGCCTGCGCGGCTCGTCGTCCGCGCGACGGCGGCAGTTCCTGGCGCAGTGCCACACCCGACGCCGAGATAGTTCTGTTCTTTGTCCTCCCAAAGCTAGAATGACTTCGCGCCATTTATACTGGCTCTTCATACTTTCACCCTTCAAGGGGAACCGAACTGCTTCCTTATATACACATTGGGCCGCTGGAAATTCCGACCTTCGGCCTGCTGATGGTTGTGGCCTTTGCCACCGCTTACTACGCCCTTGACGGCGAAATCAAGCGGCGCAAGCTGATGAAGCTTGATCCTTATACCGTTGTCGCGGTGGTGGCCTTCGCGGGAATTCTTGGCGCAAAGATCTGGCACATTGTTGATACGCCTGCCGACCGCCTGAATGCCGATACGTTCAAAAGCTTTGGCGCGCTGCTGAGCTGGTTCCGCGGCGGCTTTGCCTGTTTTGGAGGCTTCGTCGCCGGCATTGCCGCGTTGCTGATCATCGCCCGCCGCAACGGCGTAAACATGCTTACCATGCTGGATGTTTCCAGCTCAGCGGCGGCCGTGGGTTACGCCGTGGGCCGCATCGGCTGCCTCATCTCCGGCGACGGCGACTACGGCATGCCGACGCGTCTTCCCTGGGGCATGGCGTTTCCTGATGGACTGGTCCCCACAACTGGCCCCAGCGGCACATGCGCGCTGAACGGCTGGCCGCAAAACTGCGCCGTGCATCCCACGCCGATTTATGAATTCATTGCCTGCGTGCTGATCTACTGGTACATATGGCGGCGCGGATCACGCGCTATCCAGCATCCACTTGCCCCTGGCGTGATCACCGGCGAATTTCTGGTCCTCTTTGGCATTGAACGATTTCTGGTGGAGTTTATCCGCATCAATCCCCGCATTTTGTGGGGCATGAGCAATGCGCAACTGGCTGCGCTGCTGACCATCGTAGCCGGAATTATTCTGCTGATCGTTGCGAGGCGTCGATTTCGCAAAGTAGATCCTGTCCACAAAGTTCTGGACCACGTGGTCCAGCATGGCAACCAGGAGACCAAGCCGGAATACCATCGCGCCACGCCTGAATGCCCCAACCCCGAGCGCTGGAGGATGTTTGACACCATGACCGCAGAAGTTGAAGTCCTGGATTTTCTGAAATGCCTGATGACCACCGTAAAGCCCAACCTGGTGGTGGAGACCGGGACGTTTCTTGCCGTGAGTACCATCTATATGGCTGAAGGGCTCAAGCAGAACGGCCAAGGCAAGATCATTACCTGCGAACCGGATAAAGAAGTCTTTGCCAAGGCCAAAGAAAAGATTGAAGCCAGCGGACTGAAAAAGTTTATCGATTTCCGCTGCGAGTCCAGTTTGGAGACGCGCGTTGCCGGAACCATCGACGTGCTTTTTTGCGACTCCCTGCCTGAACTGCGCGAGCCCGAGGTCCGGCACTTTCTTCCGCAGATCAATCCCAACGGACTGATCCTGATGCACGACGCCAGTTCGCATCTGAAGACCGTCCGCGAAGGCGCCAAGCGGATGGAAGATGAAGGATTAATTTCAGTGGTGTTTCTGCCTACGCCGCGCGGGTTGGTGATCGCGCAGAAAAGGGCGGGAAGGAAGTAACTCTGGTTTCCGATCCGCGTTGATCCGCGGTAAGGGCTTTCAGGTTTTCCGATCACGCGCCATGTCGGCGGTCCTCAATTCTGGCAATTCCGGCGATTTTGGCAATTTTGGCAATCTTTCTTCGCCCCCACCCCCCATTTTTTCAACTCTTGTTGCAAACAAAAGACTTTCTGCCAATCGACGCTTGGGCGACCCTTGCGTGGCCCTTGGGTGGCCCCAAGGGCCACCCTTGGGCCACCCAATCCCAAACCCAATCCCAGTCCCAAACCCAATCGGCAGAGGGTCGCAAAATGAAAGTCAATTGCGGTTGCTGTTCTTTCTGGCCAAAAGCTAAGAGCCAATAGCCAAAAGCCGAATTGTCAAATATCTTTTGCTGCTAACACCCTGAGGCGCAGCTTATCCTAGCGCATTTTAAATGGCGAATCAAGTGCGAATTAGTACAATGCAGACAAAAAGTCACGAAAGAGGTGGGACAGTGCTGCTCTATTGCCGTTCTGTTATTCCATCCCCTTCACTTGGGCAGCACGCAGCAGGAAGTAAAAATCATTCTTTTCCCGCAAGTTGGCACCATGTTCGCAGACCTGCTCGGCAGCTTTGGCCAGGAGCCGCCCCCCTACCATAGCGCTGGCTGCCACTGCGGCACCTTTCGCTAACAACGGAAGGAATCCGCCGAACGCGCCTAGAGCCACACTCGCCGCAAGGCCTGTTGCACCCCCAACGATCCTCTTCGCTTGGCGGTTTCGCTCCAGTTTAAGCTCAGACTTCATTCTTTTAAGCTCAGGCTCGATTTTCTCGCGGAAAAGCTCTTGTATCTCACGCTTGCTTGTCCTTTTCTTCTTGGCCACGACCTCGTTTAGGAGCTGATGAAGCGCATACCGATACCGAACGAAAGAATCTCTCTCCTCCCGCCGTATACGCATTAGCGTTTCAACGGGAAGATCTCCAATCAGGGGCACTAAGTGTGCCAGAAGGTGATGAAAGGAACGATTATTAGCTGCAACCTCATCGTCATCTGTCAAGGCATCCAGAAGAAATGTCTCGCCCTCGCAGTCGCTTAGATATCGAGCACTCCGCAGGCGAGCGAAAGCTAAATAAAAACCGGTGTCATGAGCGATTTTTTCAAATGCAAGGTGGTAAATTCTGGCGAGTTTTTTGGGTCCCCGCAGCTCGACTTTACCATCGCGGTTAAAGCGCCAGCTCTTCCGGCGCCACGTGCTC
>JASLFF010000779.1 GCA_030150795.1 Terriglobales bacterium
AGTCAGAGTTGCATTACTCTCTTCCACTCAAGATATGAAGCGACTCCATCTCCGGACTGTCCTGGCTAAGCTCCCAGAACATTACGCCGCCCAGATGATGATGCCGGATATATTTCATTTTCTTGTGGAGCGCTTGCGGACAGTCATAACTCCAAAAAGTTGAATTGCTCCAAACAGTGCAGGTAACGGCCTTGGATGAATATTTCCGGTCGGCCTCAGGCAGGTCTTTCAATTCGCGATTGCTGCCGCCGGCCTGCGCGGGCGCGGTCGCGGGTTGATAGAGTCCGTGATTGACATCGTTCACGCCTTGCCATCCTTTGCCGTAGAAAGGCACTCCGAAAATGATTTTTCCTGCCGGCACTCCGGCCTGCAAAAAGCCACGCACCGCGTAGTCGCCGTACCGCTTATCCAGCGGAGCTTTGGAAGGATCTGCCCGATCATGAAATAGCGCGCTATGGAAGTTGGTGGTCGGCTCAGTGTTCCAGTGCAGGTCATAAGCCATGATCGAAATGTAATCCAGGTATCTGCCGACTGCCTTCAGCTCAAAATTCTTGTAGTATTCCTCTTCCGCGGGCAGCGCGGCGGTAAGAAGATAGCCGGGACGCAACTCATCCAGCTGGCGGCGGAATTCCGCGGCCAGAGCCGTGAAATTTGCCTTATCCTCGGGACGTCCCTGATGAACGCCGCCTTCGACCGGATACTCCCAATCAATATCGATGCCATCAAAAATCCCTGCTCCTTCAATACCGTCAGCGAAGTGGCCCGCAATGAAGGTTTGAACGCAGGAGCGAACGAAATCGCGCAGATGATCTGGCGTAGCCGCGCTGGTAAAGCCCTCTGATTGTCCCCAGCCTCCAAAGGAGACGAGGATCTTCAGATTGGGATAAAGATGCTTCAACTCCTGCAGCTGATGAAAGGTGCCGCGCAATTGGTTCGGACCAGGTGGATCAGCGCTGCCGTCGACGCTGGAAGCGGCATCGTATTCATGGTTCACCGCCACCTCACGATTTGCGATCTGGCATTGGTCGTTCGCTACGTGGCCAAAAGCGTAATCTATTTGCGTGAGCAGATTCGCCGCTCCGCTGGTCACAATATTTTTAACCGGATATTTCCCCGACGCCGCGCCGCCTTCAGTGAAGTAGCCAATGACTTGAGGCTGATGGTGTTTGTCTTTCGCGTGGAGCGTTGAACATAAGGCGCTCAATACGATCAGCACTAAGAATCGTTGGCATCGAGCACCAGCGTGCATTTTGTTTCTTGCAGAATTCATCAATTTGCTATCTCCCCGCCAATAATGGTGCGGGCCACCTGCCCTTCAGGCGTGAGCACAACTAAGTCAGCTCGCCTTCCCGACGCCAGTAGTCCTCGTTGATCGGAAATTCCCAGACGCTGCGCAGGATTCAAAGTAGCCAGTTTGACCGCCTGCTGGAGTTGCCATCCCGCGAAAGTCATTACGTTGCGGATTGCGCGATCAAGGGTGAGGACGCTGCCTGCGAGTTTGCCCTGGTACTCGCAGCGGCCATTGCTTACATGCACCTCAAGCCCGCCGAGACTGTAGACTCCGTCCGGCATCCCGGTCGCGCTGATTGCGTCGGTAATGAGAATGGCGCGGCCCGCTCCCTTAGCGCGCAGAAACAGACTCAATACGCTCGGATGGACGTGAATTCCGTCGGCAATGATGTCCGCCGTCAACTCGTCATTCTCCAGAACTGCGCCCAGAATGCCCGGGTCGCGATGATCGAGCGGGCGCATGGCATTGAAAGTATGCGTTGCATGATCGGCACCGGCTGAAATGCCCGATTGTGCTTCCTGATAGGTCGCATTCGAGTGTCCCAGGCTGGAGTGCACGCCTAGACTCCGAGCGTACCGAATTGTTTCCACCGCGCCCGGAAGCTCGGGGGCAATCGTCATCATGCGGATCGTCCCTGCGGAAGCCTGCCAGAAGCGCTCAAGCGCCTCCTGGGAAGGTGGCAGAAGATCCTGCGGCGGATGCACGCCTCGCTTTTCATGGCTGATGAAAGGACCTTCAAGATGAATGCCTAGAGGCGCTGCTCGGCCCCAATTATTATTTGCAGAGCCGATCAATTTGCCCAAGCCGCTTAAAGCTTGCAGGATTTTTTCCTGAGACGCTGTGACTGTGGTTGGCAGATACGCTGTGACGCCATGTTTAGCGAGTTGGCGCTCAATCTCCGCCAGGGCGGCTTCATCGGCTTCCATGGCGTCTCTGCCTGCGCCGCCGTGTATGTGGATGTCAATGAATCCGGGAGCCAATATCAGGTCCGGAAAATCCAGAAGCCGCCCTACGGGGATCTCCGCATCTCTGCGAGACCGCAAACCAGTAATGTGCCCATCCTCCACAACCACGATCGGGGATTCAATCCACTCAATGGGAGTAATCAGACGCGAGGCGGTAATGACTGTGGTCATGAGGCGTGTCGACTCAATCCTGTTTACACGTTCTCCGCTGTGGCTGCAAGCACAAAGCGACGGTAAAAATTTCTCCGCAGCGGGCTTAACCGATCGCTCACGGATGAGAAAGCTCCTTTCTCTTTATGAGATTGCCATTTTCCGTTTCCCACTTTGGAACTTGGCATTGAAACGATTAGTTGAATTTTATTGAATCGTTTCATGAAAACAGTGTACTGTGTTTGAGTTTTTTGCGCGCGCCTTCTGCCGTGTGCCGCGCACAACTCCAACCTCGTCGAGAAAACAAGATCGACCCGCTCCAGCAGGCCGTTTTGCTGGAATACACCATGGCAAATGCATCCTGTCCAGCAGCTTGAGCTGGGAGAAAGATTTAGGAGCTCCGCCAATGAAAAAGTTTTCTGCCGTCATCCTGGGTGTGGCATTGGTCCTGTGCTTAACATCCGTCAAGTCATTCTCGCAAACCATTCCCAACTGGGCGCCCAACACCGCTTATGCAGTGGGCGCGCTGGTGATGTACCAGAACGTGGAATACAAGTGTATTCAGGCCCATACGTCACAAGTCGGCTGGGAGCCGCCGAACGTGCCGGCGCTTTGGACTCCGGTCAGCGGCGCTCCCACTCCGACCCCCACTCCCACAGCTACTCCAACACCCACTGCGACACCCACTCCTCCTCCTGGAGGCGGAGGCTCATGCGCTCCGGCCTGGAATTCCACCCTGGCTTATTGCAATACCTCAACCACAACTTGTAATGGCGGAAACATGGCCAGCAAGAACGGCTTGAACTTTACCGCCCAATTCTGGAACCAGGGTCAGGACCCGACCGTTGCCGGCCACGCCGGTCCGGCAGGCTCCGGCGATCCATGGTTTACCGGCGTTCGGTGCTCCAACGGAACACCCACGCCTACTCCCACTCCAACTGCGACGCCAACGCCGACAGCCACGCCAACACCTCCTCCGCCTGGCAGCGTGATCTTTGCGGCGTATAAGGATGTGACGCTCAACGCGGACTTCAATACCGGATTGCAGAGGTCAGCTGTAACAGGCACTGTGCAGCCGGTGACCAGCGCCATGCCGAACTCGACTCTGGTCTGGTCTTTTGCCACCGGCACCTGCGATGCGGAATCATGGGCAGGCATTACTCCCGCGCAGGAGGCGACGAACGTTCAAGCGTTTGTCAACGCCGGAAAGAAATACATCATCAGCACCGGCGGCGCCAATGGCTCATTCGACTGTTCCAGCGGTCAGGGGCTGATCAACTTCATCAATCGTTAC
>JASLFF010000781.1 GCA_030150795.1 Terriglobales bacterium
TTTTTGAACATCTCGTTCAAATTTGTCTTCATCTTATCCAGCAATTACGCGGTTATTCCGCACACACGCATCGGGGGAGCCACTTCACATGCTACACAGAAAATTCTGGATTCTTGTCCTTTGTCTTGGTCTTATTTTTCCGTTGATGTCACACGCGCAATCGCGTGATGTCGACAAGCGCGATCTCAGCGGCATCAGCCCGCAACACTTTAAATACATCTTCTCCGTGGCCGGCGGCGCAGCCGTGGGCGCTGGCCTCGGTTTCATCCTGCCCGGAGAAAAGACGCCTCTTAAGCTAATGATGATTGGCGGTGGCGGAGCCAGTACATGGTTCCTGCACACACACAAAGCCACGCTCGGCCCCTTTCGTGACTGGGGCATGATCGCTTCTAACACCGCGCTGGGATCCGGAATCGGCTGGCTCGGTTGCAACTGCCATGACGGTTTGATTGGCGGCGCATTACTGGGCGGCGGCGGCACCGCTGTCTGGGAAGCGCTCAAGAACGATCGTCCCGCGCGTAACACGTTTAACAGCGCCACGAATGGCGGCGCTTCAAAATAACCTTTTCCTCCGCTGAATAAAAAGAGCGCAAGTCGATGGCGGCTTGCGCTTTTTTTATTCTGCAATTAGCAATTGGCAGATAGCAATTAGCTCATGCGCTTTCAGATTTATTTTTTGCTTTCACCTGGAAAGCGATTCTAGACTGAGGCCAATTGCTATTTGCTAATTGCTGGCTGCTAGCCTTTCGAATACAGCAGCTTGTAAATCACCGCATTACGCATAATGGCCTGCACGTATTCGCGTGTTTCCGTAAATGGAATCGATTCCACAAACTCTTCCACGTCAGCAAAGTTTCCATTCTTGCGCCAGTCATTCACGCGGTCTTCACCGGCGTTGTAAGCAGCCAGCGCGTATTCCACCTGACCATCGTAATGGTCCACAATGTGCTTAAAGTAGCGCGTTCCCAGCCGCAGATTGGTATCCGCCACCAGCAGTTGATCAGGTGAGAAGTGCCTGATCTTCATTTCCTTGGCCATCCCCTTGCCTATGGTCGGCAGCAATTGCATCAGGCCCATGGCATTGGCTGGAGAGATAGCTGACGGATTGAACTCCGATTCCTGCCGGATCAATGACGCAACGAGATGCGGATCGAGCCGATTGGCGGTCGCATCGCGCTTTAGCTCTTCCCAGAATGGCCGGGGAAATAAAGTTTCCCACACAGGCCGGGGAATCTGCGGGATCTCCGCTGCAAAATAGCCGGGGACCGCGCGCTTGAGCGTCTCTATGGCGCGAATATAGCTGCCCTGCTCGTTGTAAATGTCCGCAACGGACTTCGCTTCCCACGGAGGCGATCCCGCGCTGGCAGCCTGCATTTCCGCAATTGCAAAATCATAGAGCGCGGCGTTCGCCAGCAACTGCGCTTTTTGCGCCCGAATGTTGTCTGCCGGCGTTTCCCAGTCAGCCGGAGGCGCTGGCGGACGCGGCAAGCTTTCCAGCAGAGGCGGATCGACGGTCTCTTCACCAACTTTGGGCAGGCGTTCCCGCGCCAGATTGGCGTAATAGTAGTACCTGTAATTTTCCGCGAGTTTCTGGTAGAAAGCGCGAGCCAGTTTCTTGTCACCCTCTTCCTCAGCCATCCGCCCGCGCCAGTAAATGGCATTGGGGACTTCGGCTGAGTTGGGATACATGGAAAGTTGCTCCTCAAAAAGCCTCTTCGCATCGTCTCTCTTCCCCATGCGATACGTGAGCCATGCGGTCTTCCAGTGCGAATAGGGCGAGGCCTTTCCGTTCTTCTGCCGCTGATAAATCTCGGCATAAAACGGCGTTGCCGTTTCATAGTCGCGCCGCAGCAGGTACATATTGCCGGCGGAAAGAAGCGCGCTACTCATCCAGGTGCTTTCAGGCGCCAGCGTGCGCAATTGCGCCACGTAGTCACGGTTCTTCTGGCCATCGTCTTTGTCGCGCGCTATCTCAGCCAGGAAATAAAGCGTTTGGGCTTTCGCGTCCACAGATGCTGACTGGTTCTGCAAAATGCTTTCAAACAGATGCTGCGCGTCATCGCGTTTATGGGTGCGATACAGCAAAGCCGCAAACTCCGCCTGCATATCGATCATTCTCTCCGGCGGCGCCTGCTCTATCAGTGGACTCAACTCGTTCAGAGCATCCTGATAATGCCTGCCCTTTGTCAGCAGCGATACGCGATTGTGCCGCTGATCAAACGTTCCCACAGGCTGCGGTTCACCCAAAGTACGCAGCTCACTAGCCGCTGCTTCGGCCTCGGCGCTCGTCGGCATTTCAAAATAAAGCTTGTGGAAGATGTCGCCGGCTTTAGTCTTGTCTCCGGCAGCAAGATACGCCCGCGCCAGAGTGATTTCGATATCGGCCTTGACCGGCTGGCGATGCTTTTCCAGAAAGGCCGCCGCGCGATCGGGAGCATTGGTCGCCATGAGCGCTGAAGCATCAACCATGGCCGCATCATGCGACTGGAGTGAATCCGGATACTTCTCGTCAAACCCATCCAGCGCCTGAAGCACCGCAGCGTGATTATTCTCTCCCTGATAGGCCAGGGCCTGCATATAAGCCAGATAATCGCCCAGCAGCGGTTCCAGCGACTTGGCCCGAACAAATGACGAGCGTGCGCTCGCGTAATCTTTGTCGAGATAGTGCGCGTAGCCGACAACTACCCAGGCAAGAGGTCCTGCATCGTCTTTCGCATGTTTGCTGGAATACGCTTCCACGCCCTGATAGGCCTGCGGGGTACGATTCTCAAGCAACTGTTGCGCCATGGGCCGCAGATCCGCGGAAGCAACGAAGGCGCGCTTAATGTGCCCAAGCTTGCGCTTTGCCAGTGCCTTTTTCTGGGCCTCAGCCGCGGCTTTTTTCGATTTTGCGGACGATGATTTTGCGGACGATGATTTCTTTTGGGATGCCTGAAGGGAAAAGCCCGCCGGAACTGACACCAGCAGTATGAGAAGAGCGGATAAGAGACGTCTGACCTGCACTGATTTTCAACTTCGCGGAAAACTGGCGCCCATGAGCGTAGCATCATTATCCGCCAGAATTCTGATTAATTCCTGTGTAAAGTAGTCGGCTGAAGCGACAGCTGACTCCGCATAACGCTTATCGTAAGTGGACCGGCTCTTTTCGATATCCACTTTCAAGCGGTCATACAAATCTTTGTGCTGCCGGCCTTCTTCAACTCTGGGTTGATTGTACAGCTTAATTTCTTCTACCAGCAGCTTGGCAAAGCGCCTTGCTTTTTTGTGTAGTTCGTCCTCTTCAGAGCCAGAGCTTGCCGGCGCCGAAGCAGGCGCACTGGCCGCCATGGCTGCCGCCGGCTGAGGTTGGGCAACCTCTTCAGTGGCCGATGCTCCACCGGCCTTGCGCAATGCCGCCAGTTCCAGCCAGATCGCCGCAAACCGCGTGAGGGCCTGGAGGCCGGAAGAATCAACGGTGCCGCCGGGGACTGTGCCTGCGTCGGCATAAATCACTGCCGCAACTTTATCTTTCACTACCAGCGGCAACACCAGGCATTGCCCTTCAGCCGGGGCTTTCATGGAATTGACAAACCCGGTATCAAACTCTTTGGGGGATCCTACCGCAGAATTCTTTGCCTGGATCGCCTTCCCCACCAGGCCCGAGCCGGCCTGAATGCTCAATGTCTTGATAGCGTCGTTATCTTCAAAGCCGATTCCCTGCCAGCCGCTGATCGCGTTGCCCTTTACCACGAACAGCGCCACGCGTCCGGCAAACCGGGCCTCGCCTTCAAGCAGATGGCGCAGTATATCGGCCTGCGATCCAGACTCATGGATGGCAGCCACGGCGGCATTCAGCAGGTCACTGGGAGAAGCTCCCGGCGCAGGCGCAAGGGACTCAACCACTTCCACGGCGCGACGCACAATCTCTGAGCGCAGCTTGGGCAGGGCTGCGTCCAATACCTCGGCAACCGCCTCTTCAATGATGTTTTGGATTTCTATCGGACGTGGCATCCCTGGCCACGATTATAAGGCGTACCCAGCCAATCTCAACCAGCGAGATTACTGAAGTGCTTAGGATTGGAATCTTAGAAGTCACCTCGAAAATATAGCTTATTGCTACTTCCGCGCCATCCCGAGGTCTGAACCACGAGGTCGGAATCGGCTTACGACATTCCGATGAAGCCTAGGGAATTTTTCTCGCAGAAAGTCTGATTCGTCGATTATCAAAGAACTTGTCTGCTCCGCCTGGGCGGTATTGTGTCAGTTACAGCTTTCTAGGCCATATCTCGATTATGGCGTGACCAACCTCAGATCCGCGCCGATTGCGCGGGGCTGGGTAGGATGACGGCAATCACGCGCGTTCTCGGCG